>JAHFCZ010000060.1 GCA_023249285.1 bacterium
TCTTTGTACCGTTTTTCCAAATCTTCGGGGGGGTTGACAGCCAACTGATCCAGATCATCCAACACCGGTGTTTCCGGCTGTGCCAGTCCAGAAATCGCCGCTTCCACCTTGGGCTTCCGGACACGTTTCACTGTGCCACTCACTACCGTCCCAGCGGCCTCAACACTGACATCCGCCACCCCATAGGTCTCATGAGAGGGCTTTTTCAGAGCCTCAGCCTCACCCCCGACGCGTTTGGGAACCGTCGGGCCCTGATAGCCATGCCCTTGCACTGGCGCCTCAGAAACGGGCCCCACCGGTTCGCGAAGGGATGCAGCAGAGACCACAGGGGCGACGGGCGCGTCTTTAGCCCTTGGTCCAGGCTTGTAAGTCGGCGGGACTAGCCATTTGAGGTTAATGCGAAAAGGAGCCTGATCTGTATCACGGGCCACTTCCAAGGCCGCCTGAGACTGGGCAACCTGGGCCAGACGATCCTGAATATGCTGCGCAATCTCTTCCTCACCACGAGTGAGAAGGGAGTCGAATTCCTCAAAAATCGAGTTCATTCACCCTGACCGGTAGTCTGTGCCGATTCTTTTTGTTTTTGGAGGGTCTCTAGCAAATGCGCCCGGCTCTCTTCCAAGCCCCGCATCATGACCCGCATCCGCTCTTCGGATTCCTGGAGCACACGCTCCAATTCTTTTTCATTTTGGCGATAGTTCCAAGACACAATCAAGTACCGCATAATATTACTGAAGATATTGATGACAATGACCACGCCAATGACGGCAAGGACTTGAGGGGAAAAAAAATCAATAATCGCGGACATCAATATACTCCTATCTCTCGCATGACGATGGATTTGGCCAGTATATCATTCTCTAAGCGACGTCCACAATGTGGGTGTCCGATTTGAGCGCAATATCCTGGAACAATTTCGGGCGGATTTCTTCCATAATGTTGGATTCCGCTTTCAGGCGATTCAACATCGCCAAATACCGATCTCGGGTCACTTTGATAGCCGATTTATTGGGCGGGTCACTTTCTAGGTACAATTCCACCTTCAAATAATCCTCTTTAATAACCGTAAAAATCGAGCGATTCACGTGATCGCGCAGTTTATCCATTTCTTTTTTTTCGGGCTTTGCATTCAAGGCCTTAAGCCCCTTCAAGGCCATTTTAAATTTGGCCCGAACCAGCTCATATTCCGGTCCTTTAAGTTCCATCAACGACGCCCGCTCTTCAAACGCCTCTCTGAGCAAATCCGTGAGCTTAAATACCGCAACCGCCCCGGCCTCTTTTTGGATCGCCGCAAGCTTGGCATCATCGAACCCCGATTTTCGCTTCAATCGGAACAAGTCTAGCCGTAATTTAATCTGATTTTTGACATCTAATTTAATGCACAACTGCATGTACAGGGACCGAAGATGATCTTCCATCGAATCCCCTTCGCCTATCGCACTCAAATCAAGCTCATCCTCTGGGGCAGTCCCCCCTTGATCCTCCGGCTTCCCACCCTTGCCTTGCGGCTTCCCTTGACCAGCCTTCCCCGCCTGCTGCATCGCCGCCGATTTTTCTTTGGCAAATTGCTTAAAAAAATCTTTAAGTTTCTGAGACGGTTTCGGCTTTTGTCTCCGGTCCGTATCCACCACCCCTGATTTTGAGGAATAATTGGGGGGGAATAAGGGCTTGAGCCCCATGTTATCTAATTTTTTCTGGAATTGCGCAAAAAAGGACTCTTTGTCGAACTTGGTCGCATTCGAAATCCCATCCAAGCTCGAAAAATCTTTAATCAAGGCCCGGAGGTTCCCCTCCATCCCCCGCTTCACCGTAAGTTCATCGAGCTCACTACTCAGCACCGCCCGCGTCTCTTCCAAGCCTTCTTTTTTGACATCATTCACGGCCTCATCCGAATCAAACACCCCCACTTTTTTGCCCAAGGCCTGAATTTTCAAAAAGGTCTCGCCCTGCTGGAAAGAGTCCAGAGACTTCCGGTTCGTATAGGTCAACGCTAATTGGATAATCGCTTCTTTCGCCTTGGCCCGGATATCCTGAACCATCATCTTTTGAATGTTTTTTTCTGCAGTTTTGAGCTCACCGACCGGGAAATCCATGGCCACCAATTTTTCACGAAGGCGACTGGCTTCTTCCTTTTTTTTGGGGCTATCCGTCATCATGGACCCTGAGAATGCAACTAAGTAGCGTTTCACCAAATCCCGAGCCGTTTTTTGGATTTCTTCGGGGATGGTCAACGTACTGGCCCCGCGCAGATTCTGCAACGCCGGATCCGCAGCTTGCTTCTTTTGCTTGACCTCAGGATCATAAATCACGTCATTCCAAAATTGCTCATTTTTGGCCGATTTGGGCTTCATTTCTTCAGAATGCGACTGCTGGGCCACCATCGAAAGTACGGCTGAGTCATTGGCGGTTAAGCCTGACATGGCCCCACTAGAAAAAAAACTCTCCAGCTTGCTTTCAATATCCGCCGCCATGGTTTCCGACCCACCCAGACCACGCTCAGCCATCTGATCTTGGAAGCGTTCTAATAAATCCCGGGGTTTGACCCGGCCTTCCGTCATCACAAGCGATGCAGGTCTGGCCTCTTCAAATTTAGGGGTTTCTTGGGTCCCTTGTTGTTTCTTTTTTTCCTGAGTCTCGGCATTTTGCTTATGCAAAATAGCGTCAGTCTGAGAGTCATGTAGCTGACGATCCCGGTAATCCATGGACTTCGAGTGATCGGGTAATGAGCCTAACATGGGTAACTCCTAAACATTTTCGCCGTGCGCATCCAATTGATGAAGCTTAAGCCCCTGTTGTAATAATGCCCGTTCTTTCGGCGACATATTCGCAATCAGGCCTTCCAGGTTGTGTTGCTTTTTAACAATCCGACCTTGCAAGGTCGTCAGATACCGGCCCAGCTTATTCAGCCTTGCCTGAATCTCATCTAGTTTTAATGACCCTGATTCCCCAACAACGACTTCCATGATTACACCTCTTGGCGGTAGAAATCCGCCTGATATTTGAGTAGGGTTTGTTCCTGACTCAATTCCTCTTGAATCCGCTTACACTGGGTGAGTTCTTCCTCCACCAGTCGCGGCTGGGTCCAATACCCCGTATGCCCGAAATTATTCATCTGCGCAATCAACTGACGTTGCACTTCCCGATACCGCATCATCGCCCGTTTGGTTTTTTTATTTTTGCCATGAAAGAGCTCCGACAACTCGATATGGTAGACCGTTTCCGCCATCGCCGCTTGGTTCTCTTTGATCCCATTGTCGATCGCCCGTTTATGCAAAAACAACAATTCGGAGGGAGAGCTCCCCAAAAAAGTGAGCAGCTGCCCATAAATTCCCACTTTAAATTGTGCATATTTTCCCAAAAAGGCATTATGCGATTTTCCCTGAATCACCGAGCTCATATACTGCTGACGCAACCGATTCGCCTGGCTGGTTAAATCAATTTTTTTACCCAAAATCCGTAAAATTGCACTCCCATCATGCGCAAGATCCACACTCGACGTCACGGGTGCTGAGCGAGACGCCATCTGGAGTCCCGTCCCAGATTTATCATCCTTCCAGGTATAACTCCGGACGTTGACCGTGTCTTCAATGGCCATCGATTTAGCGACATCTTCGACCGCTAGCGGAGGCTCTTTCTTATCCTCGCCGTCAATCGTGCGATCCCGCTCCTGATTTTGCTGCGTCGTCGTGCGGTCTTTGAGTTCCTGCTGGAGTTTTTTATAATAGGCACTCTGAGAAATGTCTGCCAGCTTCTCAGGATCCACACTTGTGATATCGTACCCCATAGCTTATCTCACTTTAGGACTGCTCGCCCTCTTTTTCAGCATGGCTTTGGGCAGCAGCCTTTTGATTTTCTTGGGCAGCAAGCTCATCCGCTTCACGCTTACGCCGTGCCGCTGCAGCCGCCTCTTCTTCCGCGCGCTCCATTTTCCGCTTAGCAGCATCTGCCTCTTCTTGTTCAAATTCTTGCTTCGCTTTATCTTTGTTTTTTTGGTAAGTTTCAACCTTGAGGTTATGCTGCCGCTGTTGGATAAAGTTAAATTCCGTACGGCTAAACAAGGTCGCAATGATTTGCGTATTCACTTTATCGGTCAAGCGCCCGGAAACCTTGGTCCAGGTCTCTTGCTTGAACATGGCATCATCAAAATCCACGTCCACGTCCATTTTATACCCGTCACTCCCACGTCGGATCGTTTCCCCCTTACCGTCGATACTCAAGCTGTTGTCGATCAAAGTCCGATAGGGAGTCGAAATCCCATTCACCGTTTTAGGCCCAAACACGCTGACCAAAGGCTCCAACAAAGACAGCATCATCTGAACCGTATCTTGGAAACCTTGAGCCGCATTTTGGTTTTTAAAATTCACGGTCAATTCCCCGGTATTAGACATCAATCTTTTTCCGTCGGAAGAAGTCCATTGCGCATCTTTCGAAACCTGAACATTCACGCTGGCATCCTTGGCTGCCTCAGACGCATTAACCATCCCATTCGTACCTTCTGAAGCGGTAACACTCATCCCCGATAGGGTTGAATACAAATCCATGAAGTAATTGTAGGCCACTTGGACATTGTTGATCTTATCAAGGGGACTATTCCCACTACGCAACAAATCCATCACCTCATCGATACTGCGATATTGGCCGTCCAAGCTTTTCAACTTAATATCTCGCATGGAGCTGGTATTGTCTTGCTGATCAAGGCTAAAATTCCCGCGATACGTATCCTTCAAATAGCTTAACACCTTCGTCTGCAACGTAGGCTCTAACCCCAGATCCAACGACGTCGAATTAGGATCAAAGGAAGGCTGTAGCTCGCCAGCAGAGTTAATCAAACCATGGCTTTTCAAGGCCGAAAATACTGCATTTCCTTGCGTATCCGTAACCTTACTCAATGCCCCCAAGGTCACCTTTTGGTCCCCTTCAAATTTAGGCAAATAGGTCGAACCAAATTGCTCCAAATAATCGGACACCATTTTTGACCGAAACGCCATCGCGGGGTCATCCGCAGCGGCATCCGCACCGGCAGCCCCACCTGAGGGAGAGACGGCCGCAATATCAGTATCCCAGTTGCCCCAGTTCATCATCGTTTCCATCGCTGGCGCAATATCCGCCAACAACCCATAGGGGAACATCTGGGCTTCATCTAATTTCTTCCCCACGTTATCCCACCACGAATCCACCTTCGAAAGTGCCCGGCTCATCTTACCGGCTGTATCTTGAGCGGTATCGGTCAAAGGAACAGCGGCATTCAACGTCGTATCGATCGTCTCATCCGTTGGGGGGGTCGCATCCGTGGACCCCGAAGCAGGTGCAGCTGATGCCCCCGAGGTATCCGTGGTGGCGCTAGAAGTGATTATAGAATCCGCATCGTCAGTCCCCAAGGTCTTGGCCACCAACGTACTCGCATCGCGCATGAGCTTGGCCGGCCCCATAATCTGACGCAACACATTATGCGCCCGGGTCTTCGCCTCAGCTGCCATGGTCACAAAATTAAAAGTGTCTTGTTTCGTCATCGTTCGCCACATTTGAGAGGTCACAATGGAGTAGTAATTCGGCCGAACATCAAACGCGTTGGTCACTTGCCCACTCTCATCTTTTTGCTGGGCATCCGTAAAAATTTCTGGCACATCCGTCCAACTCAAAGAGTTTGCGGCATCCCCGCGGTTTTTAAAGCTCGCGGTGTGCACAGTTTTAACCCGATCCACCAAGCCCTTCACAGACGACCAAAACGTGGGGTCCATCTGTTGCAAAATATTACGCGGGGACAAAGATTGATCATGCAAGTCGGTATATGACTCTGCGTTACCAAATTTTTCCTTATTGTCCTTATCCCATTTTTTAAAGGGATCCGACCCAATCCCGTACAACAAGGACATGTTATGCGGCATGGTGTATCCCTGCCCTGGAGACTTTTTAGCCTTTTCGAGCAACTTGGATTGGAATATTTTTTGTTGGAGCGCAGGGTCAGCCTGATACATCGGGTTTTGCCCCAAAACACTGCGCATATCCGTATAAGTCGCAGATTTGGGATCCTCAAAGTTACCCGCATCCCCAACCTGCTCAATTTGGGCCAAGGTGGATGGCGAGAAAAACCCAGCGACGCCCTCATAAATCCCTTCAATCCCTCGAGTCCCCTGGGATCGAGACAAGATTTTATCAGGATCAGTACTAGAGCCAGAGGCCTCTGTTTTATTTTTCTGAGTTTGAAGATTCTCAATAAAATTTTGAACCAAGGATTGGGAGCTCAAAAAGGTGACATGGAAGTTTTCGGTGGGGTCTTCAGCATCCGTCAGCTTAACGGGCCGAATATCCATATTGAGCGGAAATGGTGATGGTTTGATTTCGTTAAACCCTGGTGGGACATTGTCCATTGACATGGGAAGACACCTCCTCTTCGCTTAAATAAGCGTTAGCAATTTCTTCTGGTTTTGAACACCAGCTTTCGGAAGGTTGCTCTGCAAGTAATATCGGGTTTCCAATTTGGTCATGTAGATGTTCAACACCGCCCCAGCAGCCAAGGTATTGAGCTGAAGGACTTCCCCAGTATCAAGGCGAATTTCACCTTGGTTAATCAGCTGGTTAATAATGTTCTGGGATTGCTCTTGGTAGTCATGGGGCGCTTTATACTCCCCATAAATAAAGTCATCGGTAACCTCAATTTTGGAAATAATCGTTTGGTTAGCCCAAGCGCGATCAAAAATAACTGCAGCACGTGATGCCATGATAATTCCCCGCTAACTCGTTCTTGTGCTCAAAACGCGATTTTGCATATCCAACTGCTTCTGAACAATACTACGAACCAAGGTCAATTGCGTTGTCAGTAAGGTGGTATACAGGTTCAGCTGTGTCGCACCTCCCAAAGTCCCAGACTCAACGTCCCGGATCTCTGGCTCGACATCCAAGATATTACCCTGGCTGTCCTTCGTCACATTTTGCCCCAGAATCGTAACCTGATTGCCCGTCGCCAACTGCTGGGCAATCCGTGTCATCTCATTTTGAAAACCTTCTTGCGCCATAAACCCCGCTTGCTCAAAAGAAAAAGGGGTCGTGTTCAAGCCAGCGTCTTCAGTAATCACAGTACCCTTCGAGGTAATCTGATTGCCAAAGATAAATCTGGTGTTCGTAATAATGGCATCTTGGGCTGAAGCGGACATGATCTTTTCTCCTAAAAAAAGAGGGGCGCTTTCGCGCCCCTCCGATGAACGAGACGACTATTTGCCGCCAATAGATTGAGCCGGTTTTTGCTGCATATCTACGTTTTTCTTTGGGATACCAGTTTCGAGTTGGTACTCAACTTCCGCAATCCCTAAAGAAACGTTAGCCTCAACGGCTTTCGCGAGAGACATCCCGTCAACTGACTGAGCGTCTCTAATAATTTCTTCTTGTTTGCCAGTGTAGGCTTCAGCCCCATGCAATGCGACTCCTTCCAACCCTGAGCTTGTATCGAGTGTTACACCTGAAGACATAAAAAAACCCTCCTTGAACTAATTTGAAATTTAATAAAGTGGTCTAACCCGTTTTCTCTGTCTTAATACCCCTTAAATCGGAAGAACAACAGAGAAATAATGTATTGAATTTTTTGGATCTATCCTCCTTTCCAGAGTTGTTGGCTGTATAGCCTGTGCAGCCCTGTACTATCTAGTCTTCCCGCCTTTATCACCACTTAAACATCCAGATCCTTATCGGTAACTGCGCCCAAAGATGCAGACTGAACTTGTGCCGCATATTTTGCCAAAACACCACGGGTATACCGAGGTGCCGGACGCTGCCATTGCAACAATCGGCCCGCAATATCAGCATCACTTACCTGGAGTTCAACCACACGCCGCTGGGCATCAATAGTAATTATATCCCCGTCCTGCACAATCGCCAAAGCCCCACCTTCATACGCTTCGGGGGTGATATGTCCCACCACAAATCCATGGGTACCACCCGAAAATCGACCGTCCGTGATCAACGCCACGTCCTTCCCCAATCCACGGCCCATCACAGCCGAGGTCGGCGAAAGCATTTCCCGCATCCCAGGCCCGCCTCTAGGCCCTTCGTAGCGAATCACCACCACGTGGCCCGCATGGACCCTGCCATCTAAAATCTGAGCTAAGGCCGCTTCTTCAGAGTCAAACACTTTGGCCTTCCCAGTGAACACCAAGCCTTCTTTACCGGAGATTTTGCCCACCGAACCTTGCGGCGCCAAGTTCCCATAACAAATCACCAAATGCCCCTCTTTTTTAACGGGGTCCGACAGCGGACGAATAACCTCTTGATCGGCCGGATACGGGGCCACATGGGCCAAGTTCTCAGCCACGGTTTTCCCAGTCACTGTGAGGCAATCCCCGTGTAAAAGGCCTGCATCCAAGAGCAGTTTCATCAAAGGCAACAGCCCGCCGATTTCCACAAGCTTGGACATCGTAAATCGGCCGCTCGGCTTCAGATCAGCCAAGACCGGGACTTTTGCCCCAATCGTCATAAAATCATCCAAATGCAACGGAATATTCGCCGTGTGTGCAATCGCCAACAAATGCAAAACCGCATTGGTGGACCCACCCAACGCCGTGACCACCGTAATCGCATTTTCGAAAGACTGTCGGGTCAAAATTTTGCGGGGTGTGAGCCCGGTTTCCAGCAGCCGCACCACCGCAGCACCAGCACGCTGACAGTCCTCGCGTTTGGCATCCGAAACGGCCGCCTGAGCAGAGCTATTGGGCAAGCTCAAGCCTAGGGCTTCAATCGCACAGGCCATCGTATTGGCCGTGTACATCCCCCCACAAGACCCAGGCCCAGGGATCGCGCAGGATTCAATCGCCCGCAACTCTTGATCATCAATTTTATGCTGGGCATGGGCCCCAACGGCCTCAAAAACCGACACCACATCCACATCTTTTTGGGCATGACAGCCGGGCAAAATCGTCCCGCCATACACAAAGACACTGGGACGATCCAACCGAATCATCGCCATTACACAGCCGGGCATGTTTTTGTCACAGCCCCCAATGGCCACCAACCCGTCCAGATTTTCACAGCCGACAACGGTCTCAATCGAATCCGCAATCACTTCCCGAGACACCAGCGAGTATTTCATCCCCTCGGTCCCCATGGAGATCCCGTCTGAAATCGTAATCGTATTAAAAATAATGGCCTTACCCCCCGCGGCATTCACCCCGGATTCAGCCTCACGGGCCAGCTGGTCAATGTGCATATTGCAAGGTGTGACCATACTCCAAGTCGAGGCCACGCCAATCTGAGATTTTTGAAAATCTTCTTCGGAAAACCCTACAGCACGAAGCATCGCCCGCGACGGCGCACGATCCGGCCCGTCTACAAGCTGAGAAGAAAAAAACCGTTTAGACTCCTTAGACTGCTGATTCACTGTATGCCTCCTTGTACCCCAAAATAGTGATTATTGCGATGTTAGAGAATGGCTCAATTGCAGGAAAAGCGATGTTAACAAAATGCACGAGTCGCCATTTTCTCACTCAGCGCGGTTTGGTTCTTCCAAATGAGCTGAGTGAAAAATGGATGAATCGGACATTTTACAACAGAGCCCCCTCTCGGAAGTAAAGGCCATCGGCCTGAAGCAGTTGTCCCTGTTCCGGGCTGAAAAATCCAGGCTCCAGGTACCGCATCTCAAACCCATGGGCTTTCAAAAGTTGATGCATCTCCTCAAATAAAACCTCTC
>JAHFCZ010000061.1:0-3833 GCA_023249285.1 bacterium
CGTATCCAGTCTATTCTCACCGAAAAGGGATGGGGACACCCCCTCGAACGCAGGCAAAAACGAGACATAATCCTCCATCTGCACCAAGAAGGCTACCTCTACAAACGTGGAGCCGTCGCCATCATTGCAACCCTGCTCCAGCTCACACGTCCGACAGTCTATCGTTACCTGAAACCCGAGGCCCCACTTTAAATCGTTAAAAGCCCCCGACACAGTACCAAGTCCGTCATAAATTGCTGGGCCAATATTCACTAAGGGTACAACCGCCTCACCGACCAAGACGCATTATCCGTACGGGTAAATTCAAATCGGTCATGCCATCTAAACGGCCGCTCGATCCAAAACTCCATTTTCTGAGGGATCACCCGATACCCACCCCAATACGAGGGTCGTGGAATATCTTGACCGGAGAATTGCACTTCAAAAGACTCTGCCTTCTGCTCAAAAATCGCGCGATCAGGTAAAAGCCGACTTTGCTCCGAGGCCCAGGACCCAATTTGGCTCAACCGAGGACGCGTGGCGAAATACGCATCAGACTCGGCATCCGACACCTCTTCCACCCGGCCTTGAATACGAACCTGATAACCCAGCGGCTCCCAAAAAAAGAGCAGTGCAGCAAAAGGATGTTTCGCCAATTGGAGCCCCTTTTGAGAGTCTTTGTTGGTAAAAAACATAAACCCCCGATCGTCCACCTCTTTGAGCAACAAAATCCGACTATCCGGCACACCATCGACCCCCACCGTGCTCACCGTCATGGCATGGGGGTATTGAAGCGATTTAATTTTCTTCGCCTCGGAAAACCATAATTGAAACTGTAGTATTGGGTCAGAATGAAGGGAGGACATATCCCTTAGCATAACATTTTCAGCTATACCGCATCAAACTCAGGACATAATTCCGTCGATGTTGGGTCACAACCGTATCGAGAATCAATCCCACCGAAAAGAACAAAAAAGATCCGATCATCAGGCTCGAGGCCAACACAGCCAAGGGCAAGTGGGTAATAAAACGGGTCTCCCAAAACTCAACCATGACCGGGGTACCACAAGCCAACCCCGCCACCAAGAAAATCAAGGCCAAGCTCGAGAAAAAGATCAAGGGTTTATAGTCTTTAAAAATCATCAAAATCGCCTTCAAAACCCGAAAGCCATCTAGGGAGGTACTGAGCTTGGAAAAGCTCCCTTCTGGGCGATCCTGATACGAAATCGGGAGCTCTAAAACCCGGAATTTTTTATCCAGAGAATGCAAGGTCATTTCAGTTTCAATTTCAAACCCATCGGATAAAATCGGAAAGTTTTTGACAAAACGACGCGAAAACACCCGATAGCCACTCAAAATATCCGAGAGCTTAGCCCCAAACAACACATTAATCAGGGTCCGGACCAAGCCATTCCCAAATTCATGAAACCGCCGAGAATTAGACTGGGCATACGCCCCGCGACTCAAGCGATCCCCCACCACCATATCGGCCTGGCCACTCAACACAGGGGCCAACAAGGCCGGCAAATCCGAGGCAAAGTAGGTCAAATCCGCATCCACGATGACATAAACTTGGGCCTCAACCTCCCGAAAAGCTCGCTTTAAGGCATTCCCTTTCCCGGGCATCCCCTCAAACATCACTTCACCATGGACATCCAGCTCAGCCATCACCCGAGACGCAATCTCCCCGGTCCCATCCGAGGATCGATTATCGACGATCACTTGATAGGCCTCCGGCATTTGTGCATAAAACTGGTGGATCACCCCTTCGATGGTCAGGGATTCGTTATAAGCTGGAATAATAATGGCAACGTTTTTCATCGCTCTCCTCGGGCAAGGGCCTGATCCGCTATCTGAAGTTGGGTACGGATTTCATCATGGACTTTTTTCAAAAAAGGAACCGTCTCCATCTGGGCTGATAGCACGGTAAAAAACAGCAGATACAAGGCCAAGTACGGCCACAAAAACCGTCCGGGATGGGCCACAAAATTCGGCCTTGCGATAACCCAACGGGTCAAGACCAACAGCCCCACCACCAATCCCACCGCTGCAACCACAAAGGGAATGCCTTCGCTCGCTTCTTGCGCAAATTGGACCGCAAAATACCCCAAAGACCCCAATGCCAACACCGCCATCCCCCCCAAAAACAGCCGGGTACGTTTTACATACTCCGCACGTTTCGCATCAAAAAGAGTGAAATGATAGGCCATCAACACAAACAAAAACGGATAAACGTAGGCAATGTAGCGCAGCATTTTGGTATGCCCGGAAAACGAAAAAATTAACAAACAGGGCATCAACCCCGCCAAGAGTACCTTGAGCACCACGTCTTGCTTAAGATTTCGGAAAAACTGCTTCTGAAAAATCGAGGTCACCAACAAAAAAGTGTAGGGAAAAATCCCCAATAGCACATCCAAAACAAATAAATATCGGCCACCCTTGGGGGCATCTTCCGGGTGATCACGGAAAAATCGCAACACGTTATCATTCAAAAATTCCGGGATAAAACGGGGATGATAATGCGCCTGAACCAGGATCCAAGGGAGGTTCACGAGCACTGCCACAACTGCCACCAAAGCCCCAATTATCACCCCCATCCGAATGGGCCGTTCAATCCGCAAAATCCATAGTAACAAGAGCGTATAAATCCCTGCCAAACCCAGGGAAATCGAAAAGCGACACAAGCTCGACAAGGCAATCATCACCAAAGCCCAAATCAGATCAGATCGGCGATGGGCGCTGAGATAGAAAAACAAAAACCCACAAAATCCAAAATAAAAGACCGCCGCCGGCCAATCGTACATCGGGGTACGGGACAGATACACCGTAATCAAACTCGTGAGGTAGAAAAAAGCGGCAACCTGAGCCACATCCACACGACCCCAAAACCGACGCGCAAAATGATACACAAGCCCCAAGCCCAACACCCCACAGGCCCCATTCAACACATTAAACACCCAAAATCCCGAGAAAAACGCCTCAAATAACCCGGTCACCCAGGGCAATAACGGGCCATGGGCCTGGTCAGTGCCAGCCGACAAAAAATAGCCGGTCTGACCGATACGATGTGCCCAACCCACCCAATGAGCAATATCCCCATCCGTGAGGGGAAAGCCTAGAAAAGGCCAGCCAAAAAGCAGGGCAGCAAGGAGATACCAAGTCCAGTGAAACCCACCTTCTACCCAGGCTGACTTGAGGGTCTTCATCATGCGGGTCATCAGTCCCCCTCCCCAACAGCGGGCTCAGCAGACTTCACTTTAAAGACAATGACCCCCCCGCGTTCAACCAAAGCCCCTTTGAGTTTCATCATTTTATTGGTGGATTTTAAAAGCTTCGTACCAGCCTCATCCATGAGCACCGGAAACGTCGTCCACACGCTCACTTTTTGAGGTTCATTTTTTTTAACCGCTGCCACTTCCACCATCCCCACAAAGCCGATTTCAGCCGGCTGAGGAGAAAGCGCACTGCCAGAAGCAGCCGCAACCGGGATCGGCGCCTTAAGGGTCACCGTCGGTTTGCTCGTCCCAGAGGAAGTCTCAGACTTAGCCGTAGGTTTGACTTTGACTGCAGACGTCTCATTAATCGGGGCGGTAGGCACAAGTGCATGCTGGCTCTTGGCCAGTGCAATACCAGGAATACACACCATGAAGCCCAGGAGCACGACTAGCCCCCGACTCAAACGCAGAGAAAACGATCGACGTATGGGGTGAAATTTGTCATTCCCGCGCTCACCTTTGTCATTCCCGCGCTCACCTTTGTCATTCCCGCGCAGGCGGGAATCCAGTGCTTGCCTAATTTTACGTCCTGGATCCCGGATCAAGTCCGGGATGACAGCAATGATTGCCCTGGGGTGA
>JAHFCZ010000061.1:3933-9665 GCA_023249285.1 bacterium
TTTGTCATTCCCGCGCTCACCTTTGTCATTCCCGCGCAGGCGGGAATCCAGTGCTTGCCTAATTTTACGTCCTGGATCCCGGATCAAGTCCGGGATGACAGCAATGATTGCCCTGGGGTGAACTATAGCGCCAAATGACAGGAAGTTTTGCATTAGCTATAATCTTAGCAACTTTATCGAAGAATTGGAAAACCCTGTGACCCACGACTCCACTCCCCTGAACCTCAAAGACACTGTTAATCTTCCGCAAACTGACTTCCCCATTCGGGCAGGGCTTCAAACTGTGGAGCCCGCTCGGCTATCATCCTGGGCCCAAAACAAAATCTACGAAAAAAGCCTCGCACAACAAGCCACGTTCACCCAAACCTTTACCCTCCATGATGGCCCGCCTTACCCGAATGGCAACATTCACCTCGGCCACGCCCTCAACAAAGTCCTCAAAGATATCATCGTGCGCTACAAGGTCATGACGGGCCACAACTCCACCTACATCCCCGGCTGGGACTGCCATGGACTCCCCATCGAAACCCAAGTCCTCAAAGAGCTTAAATCCCAGGGCGTCACGGACCCGCTGGCCGACCCAGACGCCTTCCGCAAGCGTTGTGCCGAATTTGCCCGCCGATACGTGGACATGCAACGCGAGGACTTCAAACGCCTCGGGATCTGGGGCCGTTGGGAAGAGCCGTATTTGACCCTCAATCCTGGCTACGAAGCCAAGGTCGACGAGGCCTTTCAGCAGCTCAAAGACAATGGGTTGATTTTCAGAGGGGCCAAACCCATCCATTGGTGCACCCACTGTGAAACCGCGTTGGCGGAGGCCGAAATTGAATACGCTGACCATAAATCACCCTCTGTGTATGTCGCGTTTCTAGATCGCACCGAGACCGAAAACTCTGGGGTTCCCACGTCTTTAGTCGTTTGGACCACCACGCCCTGGACCCTCCCGGCCAACGTTGCCGTCGCCGCACACCCGGATCTCGACTATTGCTGCGTGGAATCCAACGGCAAACGCTACATTGGCGCCAAGGCATTACGGGAAAAATGGGAAGCGCTCATCGGCCTTGAAAACACCCAAGAAATCTGGACCCTGACCGGCCGAGATCTTGTCCAACATCAGCTCTCTCACCCCTTTGAAAACCCTGCGCAATCCAACCTTCCAGCACGTCCCCTCATCCTCGCAGACTTTGTCACCCAAGACGATGGCACGGGCTTTGTCCACATTGCCCCAGGCCACGGCCAAGACGACCACCAAGCCGGCCTCGCCAACAACCTCCCTGTCGTTATGCCTGTCGACCCCAAAGGGGTGTTCACCGCTGAGGCCAATTTCCCTACCCTCAACCTCAGCCTCGAAGGTCAGAAAATCACCGACGCCAACAAAACCATCGGCCAGTGGATGGAAAGCCAAGGCACCCTACTCAAGCTCAAATTTATTACCCACTCCTACCCGCATTGCTGGCGCTGCAAAAACCCCGTGATCTTCCGGGCCACCCCCCAGTGGTTTGTGGCCGTCGATAAGCCCATGAACTCCAATGGCAAAACCCTACGAGAAACCGCACTTGAACAAATCAAAGCCACCCAGTGGTTCCCCGACTGGGGTGAAAACCGCATCACCAGCATGGTCACCAATCGCCCCGACTGGTGCATTTCCCGCCAACGAATCTGGGGCATCCCCATCCCCGACGGGGGTGGCGACATCCTCGATGTGTGGTTCGAATCCGGTGCCAGCTTCAAGTCTGTCCTCCCGCAACTACTCTCCCATGCTCCCAAAACGTCAGTATTAACGGCCGATCTATACCTAGAAGGCTCCGACCAACACCGCGGCTGGTTCCAGTCCTCATTATTGATCGGCTGCGGCACTCAGAATAAAGCCCCGTACAAGGCGGTACTCACCCATGGCTTTTTGATTGATGATAAAGGCCGAAAAATGAGCAAATCTCTCGGCAATGTCGTCGCCCCCGAGCAAGTCATTCGTGATTTTGGAGCCGATGTATTACGCTGGTGGGTGGCCTGTGCGGATTTTAAAAACGACCTCGCCATTTCCCAAAACATTCTCAAGCAATGTGCCGACCATTTCGCCAAGGTCCGCAATACAATTCGATTCGGCCTAAGCAATCTTTACGATTTTGATCCCACCCAACATCTAAAACCGTATTCAGAGCTCAACACCCTCGACCAGTGGGCACTCACCGAACTGAACACCCTCATTGAAAAAGCGCATCACTTTTACACCACCTACACCTTCCACCAAGCCACCACCGCCATCCATGAATTTTGCACGGTCACCTTGAGTGCCTTGTACCTGGATATGGTCAAGGATCGGCTCTATTGTGGGACCCCGGATTCCCCGCAACGCCGCAGCACCCAAACGGCGCTCTATCACATTACCGACACGTTGATTCGCCTATTGGCCCCCATTTTGGTCTTCACGGCCGAGGAAGCCTACGCCCATTTCAATGCCCCGCAAAAACCCCAGAGTATCCACCTCACCCCACTCCCCCAAGTCAATCCCGACTGGCAAAACCCGGGTCTCCAAGCCACGTTCACCACACTGCTCGCCCAGCGTGAAGACCTGTATCGCCATCTCGAGCCCCTACGCGCCGACAAAACCATCAAATCATTTTTAGAAGCCTCCGTCAGCCTGCCCGCCCCCCTCACCGGACTCCCGGAATCCGAATGGACCTCATTTTTGATCGTGAGCCAAGTCACCCTCACCCCAGGATCGCCAATCACGGTAGGCAAAACCACACTGGAAAAATGCCAACGCTGCTGGCGACATACCCCGCTCATTAACGCCGCGCTGTGTGAGCGCTGCCAAGACTGTGTTGCGCAGCTTCGCATCTAAACTAAGCATAACCGCGCTGTCATCCCGGACTTGATCCGGGATCCAGTTCTTGTCCCACACCCCGACCGACCCCACCCCCAACCCCTCCCCATTCCCGCTGGGAATAGAGAGGGGAGTATCTGTCATCCCCGTAATTCCTCCTGTCATCCCCGTGAAGACGGGGATCCAGTTCTTGTCCCACACCCCGACCGACCCCACCCCCAACCCCTCCCCATTCCCGCTGGGAATAGAGAGGGGAGTATCTGTCATCCCCGTAATTCCTCCTGTCATCCCCGTAATTCCTCCTGTCATCCCCGTGAAGACGGGGATCCAGTTCTTGTCCCACACCCCACCCCCGACCGTACAGGTTTACCCTCCCCCATCTTTGGGGTATACTCATCTTATATCACATTTTTAATATAAGATTTCAATATTGAGACAGCCGCAAAATTGCAAGGCTTTAAAAAAGTGATGTGAACAAAAGGGGAAATCAAAATGCACGAGATCAAAGCTCTCAAGGCAAAGCTCTATGCCATCGGCCCATTCCACCCAGGGAAAATCACCCAACAGTGGGTCCGTTGCGGAAAGAAAAACTGCAAATGCAAAGACGCCCAATCCCCTCAAAAACACGGGCCGTATTATCTCTTAAGCTATGCGGCAGGCAAGAAAAACTCGACCATTTTTCTCAAAGAAAACGAGCTCGAAGAGGCCAAGGCCTGGCTGGAGGAATTTCAGAATTTCAAGTCGCTAACCCATGCGCTCACCGAGGCGTATATTCACCTTGCCAAGCAGAAGCGCTGGCATCGTGACGCTACACAAGGTCTATAGCCTTGCGCTAACCCACTTCCCCTTAAAACCAACTTTCGCCGTTCCTGCCGACCATTGTTTAGGTATGTCGTTTTATATTCTCCTGCGTGCTCAATTTGGAATCGCACTCAGCCTCTCCGAAGTGACCTTCATTCAAGCCACCCACACACAAGAAGGACCCAATGCCCACCATCATCTCCCGGAAAGCCTTCGAATCCCCCTTCAACTCCAAGAAACCCATTCCCCGATCACTACCAACCTCCAGTTCCTCGATCTGAGTCCCCCTTGCCTCTTGATTATGGTGGGAGACACAAACCATGTCATCCCCATTATTGAGTTCCCGAAAGGCTTTCATGGGCTCTACAGCGAACAAGTCCACCTCCAAGCGCCCGGGATTATTTTTGCTAAAAACCCTGAGTTGCTCCGAGCCTTTATTCAGGCCCGGAACACACCAGAAACACGCTATCGAATCGTCCGTTTAGAGAAGGACTAAGGAAGCTTTACATCACGAACCGCACGAGAAACATCGGCACATCGTTGCGTCACTGCAAGAGAATCCTCAAGTCCCAATTCAGCCAATTGCAGCTGATAAAGCGCATTCAATCGTGCGAGGACAACCGGAGTATCCGGACGCTCAGCAGGGTCCAACGCCATACACTGGAGCATCAGATGGATCAGCTGGTCCTGAGCCGTAGATTCTGGACCGGGCACTGGGCTTGCCTGACGACACCTTTCTAGGAGCCTAACATATGACAATTGCACATGTTTCTGAACATAAGGACCCTCCTTTTTGGAAACGGCATCCGAGATCCTAGGCCAGGACCGACCGGCCAATTCAGGCGCCAATGTGTACGCTT
This sequence comes from bacterium, assembly GCA_023249285.1. Taxonomy (GTDB): domain Bacteria; phylum Margulisbacteria; class Marinamargulisbacteria; order SXXA01; family JAHFDB01; genus JAHFCZ01. Next base: position 8,419 of record JAHFCZ010000061.1, read on the forward strand.
GAATCACGCGATGCCTAAAGGCTTGAACCTTGGGATCATGTGCAAAGAAACTACCCGCATCTGTGAAACCCAAGACCAATTCAAGACCCATTTTTCCGAACACATAGGTCTCAAGCTTCTCTGTAAGCGGTGGTAACGGCGTGTCCTCTGGCCACTGACTGCACTCCTGCATTGCTTGCGCTAACAATTCTTGCGACAAATCAACAACCGTCCCAAGTTTGTGATTACTCTTCGCAAGAGGCCCTGTCGTTGGAAAGTCAGCTACCGAAATGTCTAAGGAAGAATACACCAATACATTCCCAGATTTCATATCCCCATGAACTAGACCCGCCCTTTGATATAGCAAAAGTTGGCAGAAAAGCTGATACATCCAGTGAGTTTTAAGAAGAGCCAAATACCCCTTTTCTTCCTCGCTCGCTGTTTTTGCATACTCAGACAATTTTTTGATCAAGTGATACAAATCACCCCCATGTGCAAGGGGAAGCAAAAGTGTATCCTCCCTTGTCGCTACGCCTAGAGCCTGTATCCCCTCGGGAACACTCCCCATAGCCTTTAATTCCCCGCAAATCTCCTTATGAGGATCGCAGCGGCGGTAGGTCTTCTTCGCAAAGTTAAGTCCACGAGCTCCAACACGACGGACAGTACCATAGGTTCCAGAGCCACAAGGAGATCCTTCCTCGAAAGGACCCCGGGCATCCTTTTCGGTCGGAACAGGAACGGGAGAAGCAACCTGAGGCACCCCAGGCAATAGACCCACCTGAAACGCCATTTTACGAGGCGGTGTATGGGGTTCAGCCATTGGCGTATCACGATCCAAACAAGCCCGCTTCACAGAACCATCTTCACCAGCCCCCAGTTCTTCACCAGCCCCCCGTTTCCGGGATCCAAACTTAAGATCCTGAGGTCCAGAGGCAGGCTTCGGAGTTTCAGATGCAAGCATCGGAAGTCCCAGGCCGGGTTCGCCTACGGGTGGATCCATGGGAAGGGCTTCACACAACCTTTGGAGAAGATCAGCAACCTCAACAGAATTCATTTGGGCAAAATCATGTCCTGTCACATCGAAAGGCTCTACCCCAAGCCCAGCCCCTCCCCACGAATCATCCCCAAACAACGCTCTAGGCGGGAAGCCCCCCAACGATCCACTCTGCAAAGCACTCTGCTTATACATGTATTGCACTCCTGATTTTGGAAATTTAATTTAGGAGAAGCCCCCAAAAACACTTAACAAAAATGTTATCGGAGTCCGA
>JAHFCZ010000062.1 GCA_023249285.1 bacterium
TGGTTTTGGAGGCGGGGATTCAGGCGGGGGTGGCGCTAGTCGGGATTGGTAATTCAGTGTAAACTTTGTGGCTTGGAGGGCCTTTAATTTATGAAACGTCAACAGTTGATTTTAGCGATTATTGCAGGGGTTTTGGTTGCGATGATGGTGGTGTTTGTTTCTACCCGTAATGCCTTTGTTGGAATGCAAGAAGGGATTGATTCCTCCTGGGCTCAGGTTGAAAACCAACTCCAACGCCGCTCAGATTTGATTCCAAATTTGGTATCTGCGACCAAGGGGTATGCCAAACATGAGGCGAGTGTATTTGATGGCATTGCACAGGCACGTGCCAAATTGGCAGGTGCAAAAGGTGCGTCTGAAAAGGTGGCGGCAGCGACTCAATTTGAATCAGCGCTTTCTCGTCTTTTGGTTGTCGTGGAGCAATATCCAAATTTGAAAGCAGACCGTCAGTTTAGTGCGTTAATGGATGAATTGGCTGGCAGTGAGAATCGGATTTCAGTTGAGCGTAAAAAGTATAACGAAAGTGTTCAGGTGTATAACACGAAGCTTCGTCAGTTTCCCGGGACTTTGGTTGCTGGGATGCTTCATTATGAAAAGCGTGAGTTTTTTAAAGTCAGTGAAAAGGCGAAGGATGTCCCTAAAGTTGAGTTCTAATTGATGAAGGGGTCTCCCATTTCAGTTGGCTTTGTAGGGTTCGGGCGCATGGCCTCGGCGTTGTTTTCGGGGTTCATGCGCACCGGTTTGGTAGATCCCAAAACCACTTATTTTTATACCCCTCATGTCGAAAGTCAGCGTCGCGTGAGCCTTTCTCACGGGATTGTGGCGGTGTCTCCTGAAACGCTACTAGCCAAATCTGACTTGGTCTTCTTTTGTGTTAAACCCCAGCAAATCCATGAGGTTTTAATGCACTTCCCTCCCCTAGATCCTGAACGGTTGCCGATTTTGGTTTCCATTTTGGCGGGGGTTCAACTCAGTGTTTTTGAGCATTATTTAGGTGGGGATGTTCCCTTGGTTCGCGTGATGCCGAATACGCCCAGCCTGGTGGGTGAAGGGGTGAGCGCGGTGTATTATCGTGATCGTGTGATGCCCCCGTATCGTGCCCGGGTCAGCGCCCTCTTGCATGGTTGTGGGGTGGTGGTTGAGGTGCCGGAGGCGCAATTTGATCTGGTTACGGGTCTTAGTGGGAGTGGGCCGGCTTTTCTATATCGCATAGCGCAAGATATGGTGGCCTATTCTAGCCACGCGGGGCTTGATCCTCAACTTGGGTTGAAGATGATGGCCCAGATTTTGATTGGGGCGGGTCGTATGCTCCAAGAAACTGGGAAAATGCCCGAAGAATTAATCGCTGAAGTGTGCTCTCCCCAAGGCACAACCTTGGCGGGGCTCCAGGTGTATGATCAGGCGCGAGTTGGGCAGCAACTGCAATCTGTGGTTGCGGCTGCCGTGGCTAGAGCGGGGGAATTGTCTCGTGATGCAGGAGGAAATCGATGATTTATCAGGTGATAGATTTTGTTTTTGATTTGGCGTATTTGTTGATTTTGGCGCGGTGTGTGTTGTCTTGGGTGCCGCATAACGATTCACACCCCATTGTCTATAAAATTTACGAGTGGTCGGATCCGCTCTTGCGGCCATTTCAAAATATTATTCCGGCCTGGCGCATTGGCTTGGACCTGTCTCCCATGTTTGCGATGCTTGCCATTTGGGCGGTTCGTAAATTTGTCTTCATGATCCTTTTTTAGGGTCTTTGGATGTTGGTTCTAGGGATTGAGACGTCTTGTGATGATACCTCTGTTGCGATTGTGCGTGATGGACAGGAGGTCTTGACCAACCTCGTTTCTTCTCAGGTGAAGGCCCATCGGTTATTTGGAGGCGTGGTCCCCGAGCTTGCCTCTCGCATGCATGTCGAGAAAATCAATGCGCTGATTCGCCTTGCACTTCAGGAAAGTGGCCTTGCTTTTCAAGATTTAGACGCCTGTGCGGTTACTTATGGTCCCGGCTTGGAAGGAGCGTTGTTGGTTGGGGTTTCGGCCGCTAGCGCCCTTTCAAAAGCACTTGGGATTCCGTTGGTAGGCGTGAACCACCTCCATGCCCATCTTTACGCGAGTTTCTTGCAGCCTGATCCGCCGGAGTTTCCTTTTCTTGCCTGTTTGGTCTCGGGTGGGCATACGCTCTTGATCCATGCCAAAGGCCATTTTGATTTTGAGAGTATTGGGCAGACTCGGGATGATGCCGCTGGCGAGGCTTTTGATAAGGTTGCGAGGGCTTTGGGGCTCCCCTACCCTGGCGGACCCATTATTGAAAAGCTTGCGCTGGATGGGAACGCTAAGGCCTTTGCCTTTCCTAGAGCGATGTGGAATCAGGGGTTGGATTTTAGCTTTTCTGGTTTAAAGACGGCGGTGATGCAGGTGATAAAGTCCTATGACGATCCTTCACAACTCCCAGTGGCGGATATCTGTGCGAGCTTCCAGCTTGCGGTGTGTGATATAATTGTCCATAAGTCGATGAAGGCTTCTCAATCGTTGGAGCTGTCTACCTTAGTCTTATGTGGTGGCGTTAGCGCGAACCGTTGTTTGCAAACAGAGCTCCTTCACGCGACTTCCCAGGGTGGACTTCGTTTATGTGTGCCCAATATCTTATATTGTACCGATAATGCAGCGATGGTTGCCGTAACGGGCTATTACGAGCTCCTCATGGGGAGGCTTCGGGCGGGTCCTTTATCGGTGGTTTCTACGCTTCATTTTTAGGAGTTTCTGATCTCGTTTTGTGGGGCTCTTGTACCTAAAATGAGCGTATTTGAAAATTCGATGAAATTTTTTTTATTACATTCCGATAAAGGTGGTAAAGCGACATCAAAGTTCATTAAGGAGGGTCTGAACTTTATTTGGTAAATTGTTTATTTAGGTTAAATTTGAAAATTGTGTACTGTTCATATAAAATTTGCGTATAAAAAAATGGAGGATTTATTATGTTGAAGTTTTCAAAGAAAAGTTTAGGTGTAGTTGCAGCGATTGCGGCTCAAGCTGTTTTAGCTTCTAGTGTATCTGCGGCTGTTGGGACAGGTGCGTTGGTTATTACAGGGACTTTCCCTGCTTATAATGCAGTTTCAGTTACTGAAGAGCTTTACCCTGGGAGTAGTCCTCTTACTGACTTGAGCACTATTTTCGGTGCATATGTTAACGTGGGTAAGATTAGTATTGGCTCTAATGACGCTCAAGGGTTTAAATTGACTGTTCACTCTGATAACACCTACCAATTGCATAAGACTGCTGGGTTTGACGTGGATAATGCGGCGATGTCCTTGGCTTACAAATTCCGGCTTGCCTCAGCTTCAGGCGCTTTGGGTACAAACGTAACTGCACCTACTTTGACAGATTTGACTGGGACTGGGGATAAAGTATTGGATTTTGCTGCTCCTGGGAATGATGCTGCGCCTACCAACATCGTCTACAACGTTGGGATCACAGCTACTGCTAAAGCGTTGGTTGCAGGTGCCTACTCGGACACCTTGACCTTCAGTATCGCTGGTCTTTAATTAGTCCAGGATTGTTTCTGGGAGGGGTGGTCACACCCCTCCCTTTTTCATGTTTAGAGTGAAGGTCTTACGGGAATATCTCTCCTTATCAAAAGGGGGGATTTCAAATGGGGGCTTCACGGTTTACGCGTCGCGTAAGTGTCTTTTTATTCATTTTCTTATGTAGTTTAGGTCAGGTTGTTTTCGCAAGTAGTAGCCTACATATCATGGCGACGATGCCTGAAAAAGTGGCGCTTGCAGTCTCAGATCAATCTGCTTCAGTCACGACGGTTTCTAATCTTGGCAGTTATGCTATTCAAGGTGTTGAAGTCGGGGCGATCTCAGTCGGAAGCAACGTGACCGATGCGACTCTTATTACAATTATTTCTCAAAATGGGGGGTTGAAGTCTGAATCTGTGGATCCCGCGGTTGATTACTCTGTCACACTTTCTTCAGCCGTTTCTCAACTTACAATTCCCTCCAGTTCAGACGGTGTTACAGTTCCGGTTTTAGCGCAAAATGATCAGGTTGTGACGTCTCCGCGTGCATATACGTTGGCTGTTAATATCCCGCGACACCGACTTCAAAGTGGTACTTACTGTGATAAAATGATTGTTCAACTTGCAAGCTTGTAAGTGATATCTCGAGGTCAAAAAAGGATGGGAAAGCATGGGTTTCACGAAGTTCGGAGTTGTAGGTGTAGTTCTTGCAGAAGTGATTCTGGTTGGGAGCCTGTGGGCATTTGATACGAGTGTCGTGAATGATGTGGTGACCTTAGGCAGTAACCAGCAAACGACGATCACGGTTATCAATACCGAATCTAAGCCAATCGCCATTGAAGTGACCCCCGTTAAGCGTCAATATACGCGAGAAGGTGTTGAGAAATTTGATGGCGAGACCTCAGATGTGGTGGCAATCCCTTCTCAAATGATTTTGAATCCTGGGGAAGAACAAGTAGTGGCTTTGCGATGGGTAGGGCCCGTCACGATTGATAAGGAGCATGCCTTTAGAATTTTGGTTGAGAATGTTCCCATTGAGTTGTCTACAACGAATGTGGGGCAACCTGCAGCTAATCGTGCCAGTGGGCAGATCCGGATGGTGTATCGGATTGTGAAATCGTTTTATGTTCAACCTCCTGGCGCAACATCGAGGTTAAAAGTTGTTAGTGCTCAGTTTGGCGTGGATCCGAAAAAAAATAAAACCTTTGATTTGGTGATGACCAATGACGGTTCCGCGCATGAAATTGTGCGTCGATGTGAGTTGGATGTCACGTTGATGAACCCGTCTGACCCCTCTGCGAATGCTATTGTAATGCCTGCGAAGTTTGACTCTCAAGATTTGAGTGGTGGGGTGAACTTCTTGGTGGATGAGGAGCGATTGATCCAGTTGCCGGTTCCCAAGACGTGGCAGGTTCCCAAAGGATATCAGCCTGTCTCGGCGGTATTTCGGAAGTCGGAGTCCTAAGTGTAGGAGTGTATGAAATCCAGATTCCCCCTTCTGTTTCTAACGCTCTTTTTACCTTGCTCCCTGATTTTTGGGGTCGATAAAGCGGCTATTTTTGAAAGAGTCTTTGGCAAGGCACCGATTTCAACGGCACAAGAATACAGCGTAGCGGTGTACTTGGATGGACGACGTGAGCCTGATCTGGATGTTACTTATTACCCTTCCACGGGAGAGTTGTTATTGGCTGACCAAGTATGGTTACCTATCTTTTCTGAGCGATTTAAAGCTGAGGCACTCGATAAAATGCGATTGCTACGTGATGAACGAAACTATTTTCATAAGTCTGGGCTAGAGACACAAGGGTTTCTTGTCAAATTTGATTCAGCGCGACTTGCCCTTACGATTGAATCGCCTTACCAGTATCGCAAAAAGGTTAATTTTGCACTGGGGTCGTCTCAGTATTTAGAAGCTTCTTCTTACAGTAAGCTGGCCTTGATTCCACAATCCAAGTGGAGTGGCTTTGTGAATTTTAGTTATATTACAGACTTCAATTCGTTGACGGATGGGGGCTCTAATTTTAATTCGCTGACCTGGGCCTCTAATTTTAATTATAATGGGTGGGTAACTCAGACGGAAGGGTCGCTTGGAACAGGCTCCTTGTGGCCGTTTTATGGTGCACGTGTTGTCCATGATGATCAAGTGCGGCATCAGCGTCTGTTGATGGGCAGCTTTTCCCCGATGCTGGGCTTTGGGAATCCGCTCTCTGTGTCTATCTTTGGGGTGGGGCTGCGGCGTGCCTGGGCTGATCAGCCGAATTATAACCCCTACTCTACCTTCGATAAGCAGGTCGTTTTACCTGAAAAGGGTGTCCTACAGTTACTGTTAAATGATAATCTCATTTTTAATCGAGAGTTGCCGGCGGGTGAGTATTATTTTAGTGATTTAGGGGATTACCCCGGCGTGAATCGGCTGCAGGTCAATGTGATCCGTAACAATGTGACCCAGAATATGAGTGTGGATGAGTTTTACTTTGATCAGCGCTTATTGGCGTCTAAGGCTGTAGAGTACGGCGTGAACACGGGGTTCCCCTACCGTTCTACCGACGATTTTCGCAATTTTGATATGGGCACGCCACTGGCGATCGGCTATACGCGTATTGGTTTGGATGCCAATTCTAATTTGGGGAGCTCCCTTCAAGTTCAGCATGATTATTCGATTTGGGGTGCCCTGGCACAGCAATCGAGTGGGGTTGGGCTTTCGGAATATCGCTTGAATACGAGTTTCGGGAATGGGAAAAATGGATTTTTAGCGGGGGCTGGGCTTTCAGGGTATCTATTAAAAAATGCCCCTTTCGACTGGCAACAAAGTTATGGGCTCAATTTTGCGTATTATTCTCAAGACTATGCTGACAATGCACTCTTGCAAACCTCGACCTTAGAATATGTGCTTTCGCCAGCTTTATTTTGGTATTTCAAAAATGGTTTTAACCTCCAATTTCAAATGGATTTTAATCGGTTTAGAGACCGAGGCTTTTTGACCGCATTGAGTGTGAGTACTACTGGGTTTTTAGGGCCTTGGACGATTCAATCTTCTGTGCGTCAAGGCCAGAATGATCCGAATCTCAATTTTCAAGTTGGGTTTACCTGGACTGAGGCGAAAGCTGGGAACCGTTTTGAAGCGACTTACACGAGCCAGCCTTCTACGGCGTTGCGGTATTCGATGGTGGATCCTACGGGTGCGTATTTGGGGTCTCATTATTTTAATTCTCAATATACTTCAGAACGGGATTATCAATTGGGATATACGTTTAACTTTAATCGCAGCTATGTGGCCTTAACTCGAAATGTGAACCCTGTCTTAGGCTTATCCAATGGGCTTAATTTCTACGCGGAAGGCCAAAGAGGGATTGTTAGGGCGAATTATACGAGTGGGGAGAATGGCTACCAGACCGCGTATGGCGTTGAGTCCGCCTTTGTCTTTGCCGATGGGCATACCGCTATTTCAAAGCCGGTTGCGGATAGTTTCTTGATTCTTTATCCTTCACCTAAGCTTCAAGGTCATTTTGTGGAGTTTGAGGGGGAGTACACATTGGATGGCTTTGGCCCTGCTGTGATTAGTCGTTTGTCATCCTATCGATTAAATCGGATTTCTGTAACCAAGACGCGGATTCCATTAGGGGTGGACTTGGGTCGTCAGTCTGCCTTTATAGTTCCGTCTTATGGGAGTGGGGCTGCAGTTGAGATCGGGACCAAGGGGGATCTATTTGTGATTGGGAGTCTTGTTGATGCCGATACCCAGGAGCCCGTCCCCGTGTCCTATGCGCAGCTGATTAATTTGTCAGACCCTAAAGAAGGCCCCCGGTATTTCTTCACCAATAAACGCGGCCAGTTTTCACTTTTAGGCTTGTTGCCAGGCCGTTACCAATTAAAGCTTGCCGGTATCCAGCATGAGCCTGTTATTATTACGTTGACTGAAGCAGATGTGACTCCTGTAAAGCTTGGGGCTATTTTGGTCAAAAAGAAGGGTAAGGAGGGTGGATGATGAATACGGTATTGAGGGGTATATTTGGGCTTTGTCTCCTTCTTTTCGGTCTGCTTATTTTAGAGAAAGGTGCTTTGGCCACGTTTACGGTGACCTATGGCACAACGAATGATGTGTACTTTCAATCGCGTGGGGGAGGGTATGTGTCGCCAACAGATTCTAATTTCACTCAAATTACACATCAGGCAGTGAGTAATCAGAACGCGTCTGGAACCACGTTTTATTGCACGATTAGTCTTGGACAGAATTCTACTGGTACTGACCGCCGGATGAAATATACGAATGGGTCTGGGACGGATAAATTTTTGTCTTATATTTTGTATACCAGCGCCTCTACCTTTGCGAGCCCGGTTATTATTGCAAATAACACCTCAGATACTTCTAAATTGGTTTCTGTTGGCACGAGTTGGACTTCGGGTAATGCCAGAAACTTGGTCTATAAATTGTCAATTTCCCCAACGGGCCAAACCTTTGACAGCGGCGTACTTTATCGCGATTTCGTGACCGTCACGGGCTATACTCGGGTTGGGGCCGGTGCGTTTAACCTGATTGGTAGTTTTGTGTTAGGGGTTAACTGTACCCCAGCTGCAGTGATGAGTATTACTGTGGGGTCGACAGGTCCGGGGGGCACGTTGGACTTGGGTGTGATCCGAAATTCGGAGGAAGTTCCTTTTCACTTTAGTGTGAATTCCTCGTCTAAATATGATGTTCAGGTCCAATCTGAGAATGCCGGAAAACTGAAACATACGAATGATGCCGGGGTGTATGATGCCGTGACCTCGACGATCCCATACTCTTTTTATTATGCACTGAACTCCTTCGCAGACTTAAGCGGCGGTGGGCTTGTCACAATTGTAAACAATTCGCCTGCGTCCACCACCTTGTACAAAAATTGCTCGATCCGGTTTGGGCCCACTGCCGTTGAGGGGTTGCAAAATATTAATGGAAGCTTTAACTCTGGGACTACTTTGACGAAGACCTCAGGGAAATACAAAGACATCATTACGTTCACCGTCACTGACGGTCAGTGATATAGTCCTTGTTGTGAAATCCAACCGACAACTCGCAAATTGGATTACGTTAAGCCGCATTTTAGGTGTCGGCTTTATTTTTTGGTTGACGCCGTTCCAAACGAATTTGTGGCAAGCGTGGGTGGTTTTGATCTACACGTTTGTCTGTGTGACCGATTTTGTGGATGGGTATTTGGCCCGTCGACTGAAGATTGTCTCGGATGTGGGTAAGATTTTGGATCCTTTGGCGGACAAGATCTTGATTTTGGTGTTTTTGCCCTTGCTTCAGATGCAAGCGATTACAGCCTTCCCTATTTTCTTGATTTTAGCCCGTGAGTTTATCGTCATGGCGCTACGGGTATTTGCTGCCAAAAATGGCTTGATTATGGGTGCTGGATTTTCGGGTAAGCTCAAAACACTGATTACCTTGCCCGTGTGTGGGATTTTATTCGGACGGATTCCTGTTCTTGATGTGCCCTTGCCTGCGTATTTGGTGCCGATCAATTTACTGAGGTCTTGGGTCTTTGGGTGGCCGTCCTGGATATTTGATGGGCTCATTTGGGTGATGGTGGGGGTTACTTTGTGGTCTTTGGCGGATTATCTGTGTTCCTTTTTGTGGCAGTCTTATTTGCGTCGCTCAGATGGTGATCCCAAGCGTGCGAAGCAAAAATTGCGGTTGTTGATCCCGAATGCGGTGACCTTTGTGAACCTCTGTTGTGGGGTTTTGGCTGTGATTTACGCCTGGTTTAATTTGTTCCATTCTGCGGTGTTATTGGTGCTTTTGGGGACGTTGTTGGATGCTCTGGATGGAAAGCTAGCGAGACGGTTGAATGCCTTCTCTAAATTTGGGGCCAAGCTTGATTCGAAGGCTGATTATGTGAACTTTGGGATTGCGCCTGCTGTGGTAGTTTTTCAGCGGAGCATGCTATACGGGTGGCCCTTGGCTTTGTTTTTGGGCTTGGTGTACTACGGGGCTGTGCATTATCGTTTGCGGCGTTTTGATCAATCGGGGCATAGCGATTATTTTGAGGGGGTGCCCTCCCCTGTCGGGGCTGGCTTGGTGGTCTTGGCTGCTATTTCAACCTATTTATCGACTGCGTGGGTGTTTTCTGGCATTGTGATTTT
>JAHFCZ010000063.1 GCA_023249285.1 bacterium
TGGGGCAACGGCTGATAACCCACCCATTTTCGGAGCTGATTTTTGAGCTGAGGCCCTAAAAATGAGAGGGCACGACTGAGACGAGGAAGCAGCCCCGAAAAATTGGTGTAGGCCTTATCCCCGGCCGTTAGCGTCGTGGGGTCTATCGGATCGGGGGGTACCGGATCGTGGTGGCGGACCAAGTGTCCCTGGGCATCCAAGGTAAAATACGGCTTGGCCATGATTGTGGCGTGGCCTTGCTCATCTTGATATTGGCGAAACTTAGCATTGACCCGCAAAATATTTTCCACCATCACCATGACAATTACGAGGTCGTAGTCCATCTGTTGACACTGGACCATTTCTTGAAACACAAGAAACTGCTGATCTGTGCCGGTGCCTGATAGGCCAAAATTATAGACCTCCACTCCTGGGAGCTGTTGGGCCAAGAGATCCGTGTAGCGGTGCTTGTTACTCACCCCGTCACCGGCGGTATAAGAATCGCCGAAGACCAAGATTCGAAAGGTGCCTGGGGTTTTGGTGGGGATAAACTCCTTATCATCTCGAAAGCCCTGGGCATTGGTCTGCACCAGATACCCCCCCCCTTCGTGGGCGACGCGGGATTTGAGCTGGGGCGTGTAGGTATACCCAAAATGAGGGTGGTAGCGCATCATAGCGTCTTGCAGGTGAGTTTTTTGGTCAGAATGGCCGAAAAATTGCGGCACTTCAGGGGGATTTCTCCGATCCAGCAATTGAACTTTTCAAGGGGACCCAGGGCAGGGAATCCGAGCTGGGAGAGCACTTGTTGGGCCTCCCGGGCCATGTCGTGGGCGCATCGGCTGGTAATGGCTTGGGGATGGAGTCGAAATTCGGCCAAGACCTGGGGGATGTAGGTGGATTTGAGGGTCGGATCCAGGCCCATTTGGAGCATCAATTTAAAATCGCTGACGTATCGGTAGGCGGTGTCAAACCCACCCAAGCGACGGTGGAGATCCGCCGTCCAAAACGTGGCCTGTTGCGACATCGTCGGGCGGCGGATTTGTCGGACCCGTTCTGGGGAAGTCGGAATGGCCCGATACGTGTAGAGTGGATGGCCATGTGCGTCGATGTAGGCTGTGTCCCCGAACACAAAATCTGCTTTTGTGGAGATAAAAGTATCGACGACGCGCTGGATTGTCTCTGGGTAATAGCAATCATCGCTGTTCAAGTAAGAAAAAATCTTACCTGTAGCATGCGAGAACCCCTTGTTAATTCCGTCATACATGCCGCTATCGGGCTCGCTTGTCCAGTAGGCCAGCCGATCTTGATACTCCCGAATAATATCCACCGTTCGATCTGATGACCCGCCATCAATGACAATATACTCGATATGGGGGTAGGTCTGCTCCAGCACGCTATTGAGGGTTTTTGCGATATATTTCTCAGCATTCAAGGCGGTGGTCACAATGCTGACAATAGGCTGAGTCATGGGCTACTCGACTGGACTAATAATCCGACGGATATTAAGAAAAAGGGCTATCATCAAGCCGATCGAGAACCCTCCCAAAGTCCCGACGAATACATTAAATGCCTTTCGTGGCTTAATGGGTTTTTTGGGTTCCACAGGACCATCAATAACGGTGATGAGTATTTTCTGTGGGGCAATGTCTAGCTCCTGGTTGAGCATTTCAATGTTATGGATGAAGCTCTCTAAAACCAACACGGAAATTTTAGGGGATGGAGACTCATAGTTTAATTGATAAATGGACTTCTGCAAGGACAGCTTCACACTACTCAAATTTAAATAGGATAGCGTTTGAGAGATCGAAGCCGTATGAAGGACTGGCATCAAGTCTTTTGCAATCATTATTTTGAGTTTTCGGCTCTCTGACAACGCTGGCAAAAGCTCACGAACGCTGACACCACTTTGGGCGCTAAACAATTGACCAACACCCCCCATCTTTGCGTTGGATTCGCTTGGCAAAAAAAACGATGCCTCTGCCGAGTATAATTCTGGCGCTTTAAAATTATAGATCAATGCGCTTGAAAAGCCTAAAAAAGCGCCTAGAAAAATGACCCATTTTGACCGCCAAATAAGCTTGAAAAATTCAATCAGATCGATATCTTGCATTATCCTTAAAGTCCTCTACTGATGGGTTTTTTACGAAAAAAGTAAAATAATAATATCCCAATACACTCAAAATAAAAAACAGCATTATTAAGGGAGATAAAATGCCCAGCTAAGAATGAGTAAAAGCTGTAACGAAGAATAATTTGATCCTCTGTATCCGGAAACGCCTTGATCAATGATCTAATAACCATACAAAAAAATAAGAGCACTCCCACATAAATCACTATTCCATAGTTAGCAATTTCTCCGATCCACCCCCCCCCATCTACAAAAACGCTGGGATCATATAGGGTAAACCACGTGGCGAGCTCCGGAAACTGGCTGGCATAAAAATGGTTCAAGCCATACCCAAATCCGAAAATCAAAAAAAGTGGGAACGCGATAAATGATCTAAGGGGCAAAAGCCATAAGTCATCAATGATCATGCTCAGGTAATCATAGGCCAACCTAAAATTTACTTTTCCAGTGAGGAAGAGATCCAGAACTTGTTTATTTCTAAATTGGAAGTCAAGACTTAAATACACCTGAAGTAGTATCGGAATCATAAAAGGAGCAACAATGACCCCTGCGAGAAGAAGCATTGGGAAATTGAGCAGGGCATATCCCACCATCGTGACCGCCAATACTACAAATCCAGATGTGGATTGTGATTTCCAAAAACAGGCGAAGGCCAGTACTAAACAAGAGATCCAGGAGATTCTTTCAGATTTGGATTTTGAAAACCGGATCAAATCCATTAAAAAAAAGATATTGACTGCCAAATAAGAGCTAAACCACTTGGGTTCTCCCGCAATACCAAAAATACGAAACCCTGTATGACTATCATAAGGGACAACGCCAGGCCGGTTTAACCCAACGGACCACAGCAAAGGGATGCCCAGGGATACAGAGATATATTGGTATATGCCCGCCAATATCGAAATTCCCAATCCCACTAACAGCATTTTTTTTAGCTCAAAATTAGTGATATATTTGAGTATAACAAAGCCCAAATAGACTTCGACAAGATTGAGAAGTAGTCTTGAAAACTGAACGCCAAAACGGTAGAGGATTTGCCATGTTGGAGCGTAAAATTCCTGTGAAATATACAGCATACTCATACAGCTTGTCGCAATGAGATAGGTCAGTAGCACCAGAAAACCAATTGCAAAACGTCGATCTATAACCAAGCGCTTCTCATAGACTTGTTGCAGGCCCTTTGCGACTATAAAAATGCCCAGTGCAGCCATTCTAAATCGATCGAGAAGTGCTAGCGGAAATGTGGCGACAAAAGCTTTAATAAAGCGTGGGGTATTGAACTTCATGGCGATGTTACATTACCTCTGGGCTTGGCTCGTAGGTAATCCGCAGGAAAATCGAGGATTTTGTTTTGTGGAAAGTCATGCCGTCGAGGGTGAAATCCCCTGGCGTGGCCGCATTGAGACGGCTGATCTTTTGGATGAACCCCTCCCCGGACGCTCGGGAGGTGACATATTGCTCGTCAATTTGGATGATGTCTGGACGCTGGTCCCGTATGAATTGCGCGTGGTTGATCTCGCCTGTTTTGGGGTTGAGGTATTTGCCAAATCTGTGGCCCGTTCGACCATCTAGACTCAGGACCTCAATGCGGGCTTGATCTGAGAAAAAGTAGCGGAGCTGGACCTCGCCTAAGGCAAAACGAAGGGGGCCTGAGTGGCCCTCCAAACCCATGTCCGAGATAAAGGTATTGGTCTCCCGATTTTCGACTGCATGCGCAACGTTATAGGTAGTCTCTCCGGCGTGCTCTTGGCGTTTGGCATACTCCGCCGAGAAAACCGCCATCAAAAACAACATGGGCAGTATAAAATACGCCGTTCGGACCCCTCTTTTTCGATGGTGTACCCACCGCTCATAGGCCTCGAAATATCCAGACGCGGCCATGAGGAGCAAAATGGGCATAAACGGGAGGAGATACCGACTAATATGGGTCGCGCCGGTGATGAACGTATAAAACCCCAAGATGCCCGCCCCAAAAAGGAGCATCAATGCATGGAGCGGAGGGAGGGTCTTATCCCGAAGCTTGGGTAATGCAAAGCAAGCAAAAACAATCAAAGACAGCCCGATGGGGGTATAGATCAGAAACCGGAGTGGGACTCCGAGATCGATGTGAATCGGGCCGAGAAAATAACTCTTTCTCAGACCCGAAGCCAGCCGAGACAAGGCGGAGTCCGAGAGTATACTGCCGGTGGAATACCAATTCACGGACATGACGAGCCCTTGACCCAGGCCGGCACCCACTATTGCCAGGAGGGCTTGGATCCGTTGCCCGGGCACAATCAGGTAGACAAAGGTCAGGGCCAGAGCAAATAACAGCCCCTCCGGCCGCGTCGTCGCTAAAATAAAAAACAAGGCAGGGGTCAGCCCCCATTTGAGACCAGGATAGACCTTGGGATAAGTCCAAAAGACCAGGGCCCATACAAGTAAGGCCGCCAACAGAATGGCTTCCATGCCATTAAAGGAATTGAGAAACACGCCGGGTATAGCCGCGAAGAGCAAGGCCGCAATGATCCCTATTTTTTTGGGTGGCTTAAAGGCCCGCTCTGCGAGCGTCAGAATCCCCCAAAGTGTGGCGATGTAGAGCACCACCGCAAGCCCGATCGTCAGCACCGGAACATTGGCCGGGCCGACTAGCTTAAACAGGCTGGCTAACATCAGGGTCCAGGTTAGGCTGGTTGAGCCCGCCACATTTTCACCGAGATTAAATTGAAATTGACCGGTTTTTGCAAAGAGCTCGGCAATGCGCAAATGGATGATCGCATCTCCAGCCCAGGAGGCAAACAGGCGGTGATACCAAATCCAGGCCACCCCAAAGATGCCCATAGCGGTTAGGAGTTTTTTAACGCGGGGTGTCATAGAGGAAGTGTATCTCATTTTTGAGCACTTGTTCAATACGGCTCATATTTCGGTCTAGAGAAGGGCTAGCAGCTCCGGATACGCCGCCGCAATGCCCGTTTGGACCATCACAGCACGGCCGCGATCGGGGAAGGGGGCCCCTTTCGCCTTAAGGATTTCAGCACGCATGTGCGCCGGGTTGAGCTCTTGAAGATGGGGTGCCATCGCTTGGCAACAGGTGAGGGTCTCCGGGGCGAGGGTCAGGTCGAATCGCGCGGCGAGTTGCACAGCCCGCAGCACGCGTAGGGGGTCCTCGGTAAAGGCCGGGCTGATGTGACGCAACGTTTTGGCGGCCAAGTCCACTTGGCCGCCATAGGGGTCCAAAAGCTCATCGGTTGCAAGATCCAGACCCATGCTATTGAGGGTGAAATCCCGGCGCTTTGCAGCCGTTTTGTAGTTCAATTTGCCATTGATAATGACCTCAAAACCGCGATAGCCTTCCCCTGTTTTATGCTCTTGCCTCGGCAAGCCAAATTGCGCGTGGCGCCCTTTAATTCCCAATACCCCAAAGTCTCGGCCCCGTTCGTCTAGGGTTCCGAATGCGAGTAAAATCTGGGCGAGCTCGGCCACATCGTTGAGCCCAAACACTTCAATATCGGCCTCGTGAAATGGAAGCCCTAAGAGATGGTCTCGTACCGCGCCGCCTACCAGAATGGGTCGTGCGCCATAGGCCAACAGTGCATCAATAATCGGGGTAAGTTGCGGCTGGGTTAAACGCCACATCGTGTGGGTCGCAGGTCTTGGAGCTGCTTCATCACGATTTGTCCGGCCTCATCGAGGGGGGGTTGGGTGGTGGCGTCTTGTTCCAGCATCGCGAGGACTTCGTCGAGCTCCTTGGAGGCACGGATTTTGAACCCGGCATCTTGGATCATCGTCAGGGTCTGGAGGGTGTTTGTCCCCTTGGTGTTCAAATACCCATCCATAAATAGGGAACTGGCGGGGTACAGCCCCATGACTTGCATACTGCGTAAATGAATCTCACGACCGGCAGCCATCCGTAGCTCTGATTTGGGATTGAGGAGGCGGAACATGCTCAACACACGTAGGGCATACTGGGGGGTAATCCCTTTTGGATCTTGGAGCACTGCCCCTTCAATGGGGATGAAGAAGTTGATGGGGATGGATTTGGAACCCATTTGTCGCAGGGTTTTGGCCACTTCGACCACGTCTTTGGGCTCTTCGCCGAGACCGACAATCATCCCGGAACAAATTTCCAGGTTATTGGCCTGGGCTGCCTCGAGGGTAGTTTTGCGGTCTTGGTACGTGTGGGTGGTGCAGATGTTGGGGTAATTGCGCTCAGAGGTATTGAGGTTGTGATTCAAGCGATCCAGGCCCGCTTCTTTGAGGACTTTCGCACCAGCGTGATCCATCAATCCTGCCGATAAACAGACTTGGATGGGGTAGGTCGCCTTGATCTTGGCGATAATACCGGCCAGTTGCTCAACACGTTTCGGTCGGGGTCCACGACCTGAAAACACCATACAATACCGATAAGCCCCAGACTCGTAGGCACGCTTGGCCTCGGCCATCATTTCCGCTTCTTCTTTGGCCGGGTAGGTCTCGATGTCCGCTTTGGATGATTTGGCCTGCACACAGTAGGCACAGTCTTCAGGACAGAGCCCGTTTTGGGCATTGTTGATGATGTGGATGGTGACGTCATTGCCCCAGTATTTTTGACGGACCTGGTAGGCCGCATCCAGAAGGGGTAGCAATTCTACGTTGGGATCGTTTAAAATCTCATTGCAAGTCGCATCGTCCAGGATTTCTCCGGTAAGACTTTGTTGCGTGAGTGTGTGGTACCAAGAGGGGGATTTTTTCATAACAAGAGGCCCTATTTTAGCGAGATTTTAAGGGGTTAACAAGAGGTCTGCTGTGCCACAGCCTCATATCGACGCAGCACCGGGGCCAATAACGCCTGGTCTTCGGGTGAGGCCGTCTCGCAATACGCGGCCCAGTGTTGGATACGTTCTGAGAGCGGCCTAAACTCCGTGGTATCGCGCAGCATTGTGCCGGCGGCATAGCGCGGGCCCAGATATTTTCGGAGATCTTCAGGGCGGGGATTGGGGTGAAAATTGAGATACACACGATTGTAGAGCTGGATCAGATACGTGTCCTTGGGGTCGTTTTGATTTTGACGACGGTGGGCTAAAAGCGTGGGCAGATCTTCGGCATAGGTCTGGGGATGATCCAAGAGCCGACGGACAACATAGCGGAGCTGATCGATACGCTCAAACCCCATCTCATGGATTTGGTATTCAATATCCCACTCTTTGGGTATCAATGCAAAATAGTCGGCGAGGGTTTTAATATTTAAGGCATTTAGCTCGTCTTGGAGGTCCTTGGCCATTTGGGACCAGAGGGCATGATCCGGTCCGGTCAGCGGCGTTGCCCTGAAAAAATGCTTATTGGCGTTGATATACTTGAGGCTCTCCACCAACGGGGCCTCGGGGTTTTTGGCGCGGTGGGTAAGGTTCAAAAAGACGGCGTTTTTCTGGTTGCGATCTGCAATGATTGGCGTCCAAATTGTGTCGGCGACCAGGTCATCGATGTCTTCGCCTCGGGCAATGCCCGGCTGGGTGAGGATCACGGTGGGGTCCTGGTTGATTTTAGAGATGCCCAGTTCAAAGGGCACAAAGGCCGTAAACGACTCCCCAAAGACATCTTGGAGGGTACGGACCAGGTCGATGGTAAGCAGGACATCTTCTTTGGCATCATGGGTTTGGGGGGTGTCCAAGAGCTCAAAGGCCTCGGCAAGACGCTCGAGTTTGAAGGTCAAAAACGGGGATTGGGGGTCCGACTCGTCGCGTTGCCACGGGAAGAGATCGGGGTGTTTCATGGCCACATATTGGGCAAAATGCAGGACATCGATGTTTTTGAGTCGGCCTGAAAAGTAGGGGTTCCAGCCGTACCGGATTAATAGATTTCGTAGAAATTGGAGGTCAAAGCGATTGCTGTTAAAGCCCACTAAGGTGGCCGTGCCTTGGGGCCCCACTACCGTATTGAGAAACTGATAAATCGCCTCGGCGGCCTGGTGTTCGGGCTGGCCTGTGGACTGGAGGGTGTCGAGGTTGATGCGATTCACCAAGATCGCCTCCGGTTCTGGGAGTTGCGTGCGGTTCAGGGCGATACTACCGGTGAATTCTTTGATGGGTTGCAGGTGGTCATCAGTGACTACAAAGGCATAGGTCAGGATTTGACCGAGGAGGTCACGAGAGGAGGTTTCGGTATCATAAAAAATGTAGGGCATGGGTTAATTGTGTTACCCCGGGATGTTTTTTGCAATGGGATCTCGCAGAACATCCCCTATTAATCATAGCTACATCCAAAGTGGATCCTAACTCAAATGCCGTTAGGGTCCCCTTTGAAACCCCTCCTAGGCTAGGTCGCGATCCATTCGCCTTGCCCACTCGCTTCGCTCCCGGGACTGCGACTCCGTGGCCGCTAATAATGTTGGTGCCAGTTTATAGAGTGTCATTCCCGCACCTTTGCGTTTTATGATAATACTCAAAAAATCTGATAGAATTCACGCCTATGATTAAAGAACCTACAGTACTGATTCTTGGGGCCGGCGCAAGCATGGATTACGGCTTTCCATCCGGGGCAGAGCTTCTAGATGATCTCGTAAATTTTGTGAGCCCCGACGGTTTTTCAAGAGATTTGATTCCCTGGGAAACACGTTCAGAAGAACGCTTGCACTTGCTGGCCTTTGCAAATACTTACAGTGGCAGCGATATTCCATGGAGTAACTACAAGGTATCCTTGGAGGAAGTCCATCAGTTTAGGGAAGAATTAATTTTTGCAGCACCCAGCTCCATCGATGACTTTCTCTATCATCGATCGGGATTTGAGAAGATTGGGAAGCTCTGCATTGCCCTCTGCCTCTCGAGTTATGAAAAAAAAGGCCCCGAATTTTTGACTGAAAAAATTGACATGAGCACAGTTTCGAGACATCGGGATGTTGCCAACACATCCCACAAGGGGCTTAAGATCCGAAGGGGTTGGTATTCTCATTTCTGGAGACGATTGTATGAAAACACGGAAGGCAAACCAAATGCGGTCCACGATCCAATCGAGACCATTAAAACAAGCCTCAAAAATCTCACAATTATTACCTTTAACTATGATCGGTCACTTGAGCATTTTTTGTTTAATGCAATTAAAAGTCTCTATGGCAAAGACGATGTCGAAACGTCAGCAATACTTTCCAATTTGACCATCCATCATGTGCATGGGCAACTAGGGTACTTGCCTGGGTTTTCTGAGCCTGCGGAGACCGCTACACTGTCGGAGCGTCCATACCAAAATCTATACCAAAATCTAAAGCTAGGCCAGCGTACAACTGATAGTGCGGGTTGGGCGCAATATCAGGGTTGGAGAGAGATTTATACAGAAAACCGGTAACCAAAAGACTGTAGTTGCACCATGCAATCAATGCGGCTGTATAGTTCATCTCCAAGCCGTGGCAAAATCCATTAAGACCTATACCGACCCTACTACTGAAATGCCCACAAATCTTAATGGCAAAATAAGCGGTGCAAAACGGATCTTCTTTCTTGGGTTTGGGTACCACGACCAAAACTTGAGATGGTTGCATGCTCTTGGGCAGGA
>JAHFCZ010000064.1 GCA_023249285.1 bacterium
ACTAATCCCACAGTCGAGGGTGATGAGGAGGCCGGCTTGATGGGAGATGAGATGCGGGAGAATGTTTGCATTTAACCCGTAGCCGTCTTGGAAGCGATGCGGAATATAGAGCTCAACTTTGGCGCCGATTTGGCGGAGTGCTTCGGTCATCATTGCGGTGGAGGTCATGCCATCGACGTCGTAGTCGCCATAGACAAAAATCGGGCGATGGTGGTCGATGCAGCGCTGGATGAAGTCGAGGCTTGCGTTCAGGCTGGCTTCGTCGAATTGGTGATTGAGGGTACTGAGCGGATTGAGAAATTGTTGAGCAGCAGTGATGGAGGTGATATTGCGGTTGAGGAGGAGCTGGGCCACGAGGGGGGAAACTCCCAACCTCGCGGCAATTTTTTCACTTAAATCAGGCTGGCTTGGGTAGCGTAGCCATTGTTTCGTCGATGGCGTTTGCAAGGGTTAGGTGAGGCGAAGCTTGAAGAGTTCTTGCCCGTACTCCACGGGGGTTGCGTTGTCGACACAGACTTTTTCGATGATGCCATTGAATTCGCATTCGATTTCGTTGAAGAGTTTCATGGCCTCGATGATGCAGATGACTTGCCCGGCTTTGACCGCGTCACCGGCTTTCACAAGGGCGGGGGTGTCAGGTTTGGAGGAGGAGTAGAATGTCCCGACCATTTGGGATTTTACGGAAATGAGCTTTTCGTCGTGGGGTTCGGGGGCGGGGGCCGGGGCGGCAGCAGCCGGGGCTGCGGACGGGGCGGGGAGGGTGTGTTGAATAGGGTGGACAGGGGCTGCCCCCATGGGCATGGCGCCGGTGGTGCATTCTTTTTTGACTTCAATTTTGATGCCATTTACTTCCATGCTGAAGTGGGAAATTTGGGCTTCTTCGACCATTTGAATAACGCGCTTAATTTCTTTTAAATCCATGGGGTTTGCTCTCCAAGTGTGAAACTTAAGATCTGGCTCTGTTGCGAAATATCCAAATGATCCCATTTTCGGCTTTCTCATTTGGAAGAACCAAACCGCGTCAGCCGAGAAATGAGCCCTTTGGACATTTCTCTAACATCGCTTTTCTAGGGTTTTTGTACTTTCGTGACAGATTTGTTGGAGCATTGTAGCAAAAAGTTTGAAAGACGGCTATGCTGGGTGGATGACCGTTCTGGATGTTCGTCCTCTGCAAGATGCCTCCCGATTTCGTGGGATTGGCACAGCCTTGCGACTGTATTTGAAAGCCCACTCCCAAACCCCTGGGCTGACGCTTTTGGCGATCAAGGGCGGGCCAGAATTTGAAAATTTTGGATTGCCAATTTTATGGTTTTCCCCGCCACGTGCGGCGGCGACCTCAGTTACGTATGGGAAGGTGTTGTCGGTGTTTTTACGCTCTCATCATGGTGGGCATTTGCACTTTTTTGCCCAGTACCTGGTGCCCGAGTCCTTTGATTTCCCCCATTCGGCGACGATTCATGATTTATTTACCCCCTATCGTGGAAAAAACCCGAAAAAAGATGCGGCTTTGGTTGCGGCGATGAAGTCCCGTTTTGTGCATGCGACGGAGTTGGTGGCTATTAGTGAGTTTGTCAAACAGGAACTGGTCACCCGATTGGACCTCAACCCTGCACGAATTCGGGTGGACTACCCCAAGTTTTCTTGGGAAGGCTTTTCCGACCATCCCTTACCCGAGGATGCGGGGTTACTGGCACACTGTGGGATTCGGGGTCCGTATGTCTTGAGTGTCGGGGATTTTGAGGCCCGGAAGAACCAATCCGGGATGATTGCTGCGTTTTTGAAAATGAATGACCGCATGGAGCGAAAATACACGTACGTGGCCTGCATCGGCAAAGGGGTGATGGTCCCGCCTGGGCTCTGGATTAAGCTCCGAGCGAGTGGTCGGTGGAAAGAATTTGTATTTTTGAATTATATTGATCATGTCCAAATTCGGGCCTTGTATCGCAATGCGGCCTTGCTGAGCTTTGTCTCCAAGGCCGAAGGCTTCGGCTTGCCGGTATTGGAGGGGCTGGCTTCGGGTGTTCCCGTGTTGACGTCAACGACGACGTCTTTACCCGAGGTGGGCCAGGATGCGGTGGCCTATGCGAATCCTGAATCGATTGATGAGATGGCCGCCCAAATGGAAAAAGTGCTTTCGACCCCCACTTGGGTGGCGGATCATGCAGAGGCTGCAAGACGGGTGTTGACTGGATTTTAGGCGCAGTCCATTTCTTCGTCCCCCTCCATGTTTGCAAAGTGACCGGGTGTGGATCCCTTTTCACTAGCCTTACGTTTTGGATAACTTTTTGCGGGTGGGCTAGTCACTATTTCCTTGGTTTGATCGGGAAGGGTCTTGGTTTGATCGGGAAGCGTGCCGGTGGCCGCATGCATTAAGCGAGGGATTTTTATTTCGAGTGCGTCAATCCTCATTTGGAGTATGGCTGCGTCAATGTCTATTTGGGGACATCCGACCATTGTTGCCTCCAGGCCTTGGATTTTTAGTTCGTATGCGGCTTGTTCAGGCACGGGGTTAGAATGGAACGGCGATTGCTTCATCAGGGCATACCATAGGTCTGGGGAGATTTTGGTCGTATTTCGTTTCTCAAAATGGGCCCAATCCCATTCGTGCTTCGGGAGCGCTGCTGCAAAATCTCTAGTTAATGGGTGCAGCGTCTCGGTGCTCAACACGGCGATAAGGAGGTCAACCCGTTCGCGAGGCTCTGCGGTGACTTGGCGAATACCCCGAAGGATTTTTTGTGCTGAGTTCTTTTCGGGATCTTCCACGGCGAGCGTTTGGGCTAATGCGGGGGTGGCTATATCGAGCGGTAGATGGAGGAGCAGATGGACGGGGGAGCTGCAATCCAAGGAATCCCCTAAGATGAGTCGAAGTGTCTCTCGATCTTGAGGGGCTAATTGTGTGATCGCGATTAAATCGTCTTGGGTGGGGGGATGGCGTTGAATAGCGGTGAGGCAAGCCGCTAGCACGAGGTCCTGGCACTCAAGGCGGGCGAACTCTCGGGCTGAGGCATCACTTAAGAGGAGCGTTATTAGGCTTTTCCAGGCATTGGTTTGAGTGGCTAGCCCTTGCGCGAGTAAGGTGCAAACGGTGTCTGCGTGGGGCGCTCCAGATCTCAAGTGGTCGTACATCCACGATAAAGCGTCATCCGGGCATTGGGCTCCCGCTTGATCGAGGAGTGTTTGGGCGCAGGTGTAGAGTTTATTTTGGAGGACGGCCACCATCACGGATGAGGTTCTGTATGTGGCGGCCTCTAAATCCGGTAAGGTGACCGAATCTTGGGGGAGAAAATGGGCTTTGTTATGGGCGTGGATAAATTGCTCTTCTGTAAAGCTCTGTTTGTTGGGATTGCTGCGATTGGCCTCAATCAAGAGGAGGTTTTTGTCGGCCTCTCGCAATTGTCTGTGATAGTTGCCAATATAGCTGCGATTATGGGCAAATTCTTTTTCCATCCAAATGCCATGATCTTCCACATACTCAAGTGTGGCCAAAAAGTCTTCGACCACCACTTTCAGGTCTGGATTTCCATGGAAATAGGTTTTGAACTGGAACTCCATATCAAACCCACTGTGGATGGCCATTTCACGCATCGCGATAGTGAGTAGTAGTAGTCCCTGGTGGATCAGATCATAGCGATCAAAGGCGGGATGTCGCAACCGAAGCCAACTTAACTCCCCGGAGGTGTGATCTGGTGGAACGGTGACCCATTCTTCGGGACTGCAGAGGCGCTTTGCATGTTTGCAGAGCGCGTTTTCGAGGGCTCGAGGGATTTGGACATCTGTGGCTTGTTGAACAGGATCTAGTAAGACTGGACGAGGTTTGATTAGGTTTCGGAGGGGGTCGGTCCCGAGCATGGGTTTGTCTTCGCCAGTGACTGGATTAATGGTACGGAAGTATCGTTCAATAAAGGGGGGATGTTTGAGTTCTGGCTTTGGAGGGGCTTTTGTGGTTCTGGGTTTTTTAGCGCTGTGGTGATCAGGGGACAATGCGTCTTTGGGGTTGGATTGGAGTGAGGCCTGCCAGGTGCGATACGCTTGGGCTTCTTCTTTGGCGGCAATGTAGAGCTCTACGAGGTTTTCACGTGTTTGATCCATGACCGGATGTCCGGCGCGTGCGGCAATGAAGCCCGATAGATTTCTGCAGACTCTCAGATGGGTTTCGTTCGGGGGATAGTCTGTGCGTGGTGCGTCTTTTGTACCGTAGTAATCGATGAGCGCCTTATTCCAAGCGGGTTGATTGAGCTCATCCAAATCAAGATGGATACCGCCAAATTTGCGAAGATATTCCGTTCTCGCAATGTCGGATAGGGCTGCGGCTTTGCCACAGACTTGATGGTAAAGCCACGATTCCCCCAGGGGGCTTTCGCGTAAATCCAAAAGGTCTTCCACACAGAGGACTTTGAGGCTGGAGCCGGTTGCAGCTTTGAATTTTTGGACCGTTTGGAGGAATTCGGGATTTTCAAGTGAGGTGCGATCGGTCCATAAAATGACCTCTGCGTCGGGGCGCAAGGCTTTGAGCATTTGTTCTTGTTGGTATACCCTGTGCAAGAGCTCATCGCGCAGCGTGCCCGACCAAAAGGTATGCAAAAACGGAGGGATACGGAGTTTCTTATCTTGTGGGAAGACACGTTTGCCAAGAAGCTGGGTAGGCCTCCCGAGGCGATCTGCTTCCTTGAAAATGGCTTTGGCATAGGCCTGACCAACAGGGCGTAGGCCTATTGTTTCGAGATGGAGCGGAGGGGGCGGATACTGGGCTGAGTTTGTGAGCCCAAACGTATCTAGTAGGTTGAAATTGCCATATCGGGCTTTAAGACTGCTCCATGCAACATGGCCCACGTGAGAATGGCGGCCATCATACTCTTTACCAATCGCATCGCAGGCGTCATTCGCCGCCCTCGTGATCCAGTGTGGTTCACGTCCAGAGACTTTAATCAGGAATGCATCTGCAGCAGGTGGGAGGGCAGTGTGTTTGGTCAACATTTTACGTGGTGCTGAAGGGGGCGAGAATGCCTTCGTAGAGTTTTAAGATCTGATGAAGGGGGTCTTCGACGGCTGCGGCCAGTGAGAGAGGAGAATAGCCATGGGTGTTAATGTCGGTGAATTGATGGGCTTCGGATGGGATGACGAAGGCTGCAAAGTGATCTGCGGCAGTGAACTGGTTGTGATAAGCGGCGTAGCCCAAGACACCGGTGCGGGTAGTGTCATAGGCGTTTCTAAGTTCCTTTGCCAGGGGAGAGCCGTCTTTGATGAGTGCTTCGTGTAGGGCCACTGCAACTTCCCCTTTGCCGGCTTTGATGGCGGCATGGAGGATGTTGGTGCCATAGGTGGGTTCTATGCTATCGATAGGGACGCCTTGGGCGAGGAGAAATCGGATTAGGTCGAGGGTGTCTTTGTGGCTAAGGGGTAGTGCGATCACCCAGTGGAGGATGGGTTCGTATTTGACGCCTTCGAGGGCAACGCAGCCGTCTGGTAATAAGGGGGTTGCAATTTTTAATAGCGGGTAGTGCTTGAGCATGTGTGCTAGCGCCGCACGGCCAAACAGGTCTTTGACTCCAGTGCCGTCTTCTTTGTGGACGCTACAGTAGTGGGAGAGCCCTATCTTTTCTAGTGGGGTGTCCATATTCTCGGCGACAATATGCGTGACGGGGACTAGGAGCTCGGCTTTCACCCCCCCAAACTCGACGGTTCTTAAGGGCATGAGGTGGGTTTTTGTGGTCACGATGGAGAATCTTGAGGTTGTATCTACTGGGGATTTGAGGGAGGCTGGTGTTTTGGGAGTTTTGGGAGTTTTGGGTGTTTGGGGAGTTTTGGGAGAGGGGGGGGGTACAGAAATGCGTCTTCTTTTAGGAGAACCCTCTGTATCTGGTTCTGGTAGCGGGCCCTCGACCTCCACAGGATGTTTAACGCCACGTGGGGTGGGGTGCTCGGTGGGGCTGTCTGGTTCGGGGGAGCTTTCTTGTTCGACGGATAATTGTTTGTGGGTTGCAATGGCAGCTGCGGCTGCGGCTCTCCGTTTTGGCGGGTCTGGCCATATGAAGGATGAAGGGTGAGCAGCTATTTTCATCCAATGGGACATGGGGATCTCCTTGTGTTGAAGCATGGTGGAAGCGTAAGGAAAAGGCAGGTGAAAATGAGAAAAACGAAAGATAGTCGCAGACTCGTTTATCCTATCAGGCGAGGCGAGATTGTGTAAAGATTGGCTTTCCCTTATCATGGACCGCATGAGCGCTACTATTTTTGTCACAGGGTCCAGCGGGTGTATCGGCCATTATGTGGTCGAACGGTTTTTGAACGATGCCCGGTATCAGCTGGTTTTGTTGATGAGAGACCCTACTAAATTAAAATTTGATCCCGCAAAATTCTCCAATGTGAGCTTGGTTGCCGGAGATTTGGAGCATATTGAAGTGCACCAAAAGATCTTGGCCAAAACCGATATTCTGATTCACATTGCCACGGCTTGGGGGGATTCGGATTTGTCGACCCAGGTGAATAAAGACAAGACCTTGGAAATGCTCGGGTATTGCTCGGATCGACTCCAAAAAGTGATCTATTTTTCAACAGCCAGTATTTTGGGGGCGGATAATCACCCCATCCCCGAGGCCGAGAGCCTGGGAACCGGCTACATTCGCTCCAAATATCGGACCTATGCGGCCCTCAAATCTTCGCCTTGTGCTGCCAAGCTCATCACCATTTTTCCGACCATGGTGTTTGGTGGGGATGCGCACCACCCGTATTCGCATATCAGCGCTGGGATCGGGGACAATTCTAAATGGTTACGTTATTTAAAGTACGTCTATTTTGACGCGCGTTTTCACTTCCTTCATGCCTACGATATTGCCGGTGTGGTGGCCTATGCCGTGACCCAGCTTTCGGGGCCCCAGGATTTGGTGGTAGGAAATCCCGTCATGACGGCCAAGCAGGTGATCGCGGATTTATGCGGCCATTATGGGGTCAAAATAGGGCTTCGTCTTAAAATCGCACCCTGGTTTATCTTGGGTCTTATTAAACTCTTTCGGATTAAAATTGCGCCTTGGGATCGGTTTTGTATCCAGCATCCCTTTTTTGAGTACAATGTGGTGAGCCCTGCGACCTTTGGATTAAAAACCAAGTATCCCACCTTGCGCGATGTGCTCTGATGCCCAACTCCGAAACACGACTGGTTACGACGACGATTTCCCCTCAAGCACTGAAAGCCCTCGCTGAGCAACGGTTCGGGGATATGGTAAAAGGGGTTATTGATGTCCAAACGGGTGCCTTGGTGCTCGGCGGTGAACTCCACGCGGATCAGGAGGCGGTTCTCCTCCAAAATGGTGCGGAGCAAGCAGACCTTTGGGGCTTCAATATTTATGTGGATGAACCCTTCCCCAGTAACATTGAGTTTGATTCCATGATTAACATTCGTCCTAGCCACAATAACCGTAGTCGAACGGTGGAAGACCCGGCCATTCAACAACAGATTCTGGGCTGGCTTCAAAAAAAGATCTGCTAGTGGCCATTCATGAAAGCCTGGCGCAGGGCCGGTGGTTTCAACTGACCTTGGCTGAGCAGTTGGCTAACGTGGGGAGTGAATTTCATCGTGCCTCTAAAGCCTTTCAAGCCCAAAATTCAACTCGATTTAACCATGCAGCAGATCGGATGCTCGAACTGATTAACTTAACGGCCTCAGACCCGCGCTGGTTTGGACCCAAAACCCGGGAAATTACCCGCCTCAAAGAATCCATGTGTACCGAATTTTGGGGGGATGCACCATCGATCCACTCTCAAGCGGCACTGGATCGGTATTTCACTTACTTTGCTATTGCCGCAAGAAAAAATAAGTAACGGCTCTGTTGCAAAAACTCCAAAAATACCCCACCCCACCCCACCCCCAACCCCTCCCCATTCCCGATGGGGATAGAGAGGGGGGCTTGAATTTAGTCTTTTTTAGTGGGGTTCCCCTCTCTATTTTGAAAAAATGGGGAGGGGCTAGGGGTGGGGTTTAAACCGTGTCAAGCGACAAATGCGCGCTTTGGGCATTTTGCTAACATCGCGAAACAGTCTTATAACACCAGCCCCTAAAAATGCTATACTATGTGCCGATGAAAATGCGTATCCAAAAATATTTGTCCCAAGAAGGGATTTTGTCCCGGCGGCAAGCCGAGTCTGCGATTTTGGCCGGATGGATCAAGGTCAATGGCAAGGTCGTGACGGAATTGGGGACCCAGATTGACCCGAGCGTGGATCGTGTGGTCTTGGATGATGGGCTGGCCGAACGGCGTAAGCAAGTCGTGTATTTGGCGGTGAATAAGCCCAAAGGGGTGGTGACCAACTGTCCCCAAAAAGACGAAAAACAAGTCATTGATATTTTGCCGAAACGCTACAAACATTTGCATAGTGTGGGGCGCTTGGACAAAGACTCTGAAGGCTTAATTTTGATGTCGGATGATGGGGTGTTTGCCCGAGAGATGCTCAGCCAGGACGAGCCGCATGCGCGCGAGTATTTAGTGTGGACCAGCGCGCCCATTGGCTATGCTGAGGCTCAAGTTTTGATGGATGAGGGCATGGTGGCGGGCAAGGTGCGCCAGTCCTGTGAAGTGCGATTGTTAGGGGATAATTATTTTAAAATCACCCTGACAGAAGGCAAGAACCGCCAGATTCGACGGATGGTCCAGCAACTGGGTTGTTTTGTGGTGAAGTTACGCCGTATTCGATTTGGGACCGTGGAGTTGGGGGATTTGAGCCCCGGCGGATTTCGGGAGCTGACCCGGAAGGAAGTGCGGATGCTCAGGGAAAGTCGCTTAAACTTAAGGGGTTAGGTGATTTTTTAGTAAAATTGTGGTATATCCAAGGGTATGGGCATTCTCTTTAGATGGTTCATAGTGGTAGTGTTTTTGTGTGGGGCTTGCCCAGTATGGGGCTTGGGTACGATTGCTTTGAATCTCCCTGCGGTGGGGGTTAAAGCGCTAATTGGTGATGACAATGGGGTGTTGATTAATCCGTCGGTTGCGATCAGCAACGCGGTTAACTGGGGAGGTGGGACCCTGACATATACCATTGAGCTGGTGTCGAATAGTAATGTGTATGACACGTTGACTTGTACACCGACGAACGTTGCGATTACCTCGGCCTATAATTCGGGAACCCGGACGTTGACGATTACGGCGGCCAGTGGGGTTCCTTTTGCGGACATCCAAACGGCTTGTCAAAGTGTTCGGTTTTTTTGTTCGGGTGGCCTAGTGAATGCGACGCGGAATATCCAGCTCTTGGTCCAAGAAAATTCGAAATATTATGCCACAACAGGGCATTACTACATGAGTAGCCAGACCCTGGGGGCTGCGTCTGTAGCGGCCTCTGCAGCGAGTGCGAATGCCGCTACGTTCACGCATTATGGGCTCAAGGGGTATTTGGTGACCATTGCCAATGCGGGAGAAAATACCTTTGTGACCGGGGTTACCTCTGGGCAAACGACGATTGGGACTTGGTGGGTACCTGATGCACCAACTGGGACGAAGAAGTATCGATCGGGGCCTGAGAGTGGGGCTACGGATACCTATACGAACAGTGGGGGCG
>JAHFCZ010000140.1 GCA_023249285.1 bacterium
TGGTAAAACTGCTCGTCATCGACTAATAAAATGTTCATTGACTATCCCCCATCGCGGTTAAAATATGGCCATTGAGCTCCTCAAGTGGGAGGAGTTTTTCGATTACGCCCTTGAAATGGGCGTGGTGTGCAAACTCTTCGTTGAGGGTGTGGCCAATCTCAGACGAACACACCAATACCGGGATGGCTTTACCATTTTCGGGTAGGCATTCCATAAAACGACGGCCGTCCATGATGGGCATGTTGAGATCAAGCAAGATGCAGTCGATGTCTTGGGTGTCTAGAATGGCGAGCCCTTGTTGACCGTTTTCTACGGTAATGACCTCAAAGTTGAGGCTCTCAAGACGATCTGCAATGCCCTCGCGGAGGATTTCTTCGTCTTCTAAAAGGAGGATTTTGAGTTTGTCTCCCGAGCCGGTGGGTGTTGGTTGGGGTACAGCGGGTTGGATCGCGGGCTTCTCGTCTTGAATGGGGAAGACCAAGTCCCGATCCAGGATGGGGAAGGCGACGGTGAAGGTGGTGCCGACCCCGACCTCGCTGGTGACGGTGATGGTGGCGCCATGTTCATCCACAACCCGTTTAATGGCCGATAGCCCAACACCAGAGCCGGATGCCTTGGTGGTGTAGCTGGCTTCAAATAATTTGTCGAGTTTTTCACTTGGAATGCCTGGGCCGGTGTCTGCAATGATAACTGAGAGTGTTGTATCCGTGGGTGCTAGCGTAATAGTGAGGTCCCTTTTTGGGGTGGCTTTCATGGCTTCACAGGCGTTTTTGATGAGGTTGGTAAACAAGATGATCAGGTCATTCGAATCCCCGCTAATCATGGGCACAGAGGTCAAAGCGCCATCGGTTGCGTTCCCTTTGAGGGTGACGCCACTGACTTTATAGAATTTGAAGGTTGCGGTGATGACATCCAACAACGACACGGGTTCTTCGACCCGTTCCCGGTTGCCATTCGCGACCTTGAGCATGATCAACACCAAGTCCTCGACCCGCTTCAGCTGCTCCTCGATCTTATTTTTAAAGGACTCCGTCGCCTCTTTCGCCCTCTCCATGATGAGTCGCACAGAATTCAGGGGCGCTTTGATATCGTGGGTGTATTGGTTGAGCATGCTCAACAGCGAGGCGGATTTTTGGACCCTATGAAATAATGCCCTTGTACGTTGACGGTTAATGGCGATGCCTAATTGCAAGGAAAGGAAATTGAACATGCAGATATCGTCATAGGTGAATTGATCTGCCCTACGTCGTTCTATCCAAATGAGTCCAACCACCTGATCTTGGGCGACAAACGGTATGCACGCACCTGTCCCAGAATCCAAAAAGGCCTGATAAAGATCTTGCGGACAGTGATCAATCATCACGGCCAAGCCTTCGTTTTTGACAAATTTAAACACAGGGTCCTCTAGATCCAAGCTGCCGGTCTCAATCACGGCTTCTTTTTTAAAGTCCCAAGCGAGGTAGGTTTCGCTAAACTCTGGAGCTGTTTCGATGTCTTTGAGCACATAGGCCTTGTGAATGGAGAGCTTCATATCTTTGGCCACCGTCTCCAGTACAGCCATCACCTCCGGTAAATGGGTGCATTTTTCCAAAGATGAGCTCAACATCAAGGCCACATCTTCATACAGGTAGTGTTTTTGAACGAGTACTTTGTCGGGGAGGGCTTGGATTTTTTTGCGGAGGGTGGGATAAACTTCACAAGTACTTAGCCAGAAAACAAGCGTAGCGCCTACCCAAAGTAATGGGTTTGATTGAGGAAATGTAAGGTTTACAGCGAAAGCAAAGCAAATAAACACGATTGAAAGTGCAAAAAATGTCAAAATTCTGGCGATGGTGTTACTGATCACCATATTGATATCTAAGAGTCTGTGGCGAAGTATAGAGTACGAAAACATTGAAACCCAGAATAGGCCACTTAAGGGTCCCACCCAAAGATATTTGTAATTAACAAATACAACGCAAATTACGTTGAAAATAAGGTCGATTGTGCAGGTGACAAACGATGCAAATAAAATATGTCCTACCCGGTTTTTTTGCTGACCAATCGCTGTTAAATATTCCTTCCAAAGGATTGTAAATCCCAGCGAATAATAGATTAAAAAGTAAGCTGTAAAATACCAATAAGCGTAGCCCAGGATGCTGTTCTTATTGCCCCAGCTGTTAGGTATGATTCCACCGATTAATGCGTTTGGAACAAAAGCTAACCATGAAAAGAAAAATGCAAAGAAATAAATAAGCACTACAAAGAGTGCTTTTAGTTGAATTCTAGAGAATTTAAAAGCGAAATGAAGGAAAAACGGGACAATGAACGCACCGCCAACCAAAATAAGCTGGTTAGCAGGGAGAATCCAGGCAGAATCAATAGGGAGCATTCTAAATAATGCGATCCCAAGCGTCCATGTGGCGCTTGCACAAGAAAAGCCAGCCACCAGTGTCTTGAGAAGTGAGCGATCCGTGATAACCAACAAACTAGCTATCCCTAGCTCGGCAATACATTCTACTAAAAGTAAAAAATTGATGAAATTATCCATCGCCTAAAACCTTCAAATACAAAAAGTTTAGGCTAAATGATGCATTGAAGATCCATCCTTCCAACAATTTCCCCTTTTTCATTAATGCCCTCACATTCAAAAAATAGTGATGATCCAACATGATCAATTTTATATGCCTTCGCTGTAAATCGGGACCCTGAAAACAATAATTTATCTGCGTGTATCTTGGCATATTCCACACGATAATGATTTTCAAACAATTTTTGCCGTATCCATTCTCCGGCTGTGTTAATTAATGATCCCATGAGGATCGCAACAGGTAGGGCGGGATAATGGAGAAAATGACCGGCACAGTTTTCTGGCAAAACCGGGCTAAAAGTGGCTTTTGCCCCATCTTCCAGAATGTCCATTTTTTCTATCTTATACCGGGAAGTGTACGGATTTTGGTCTATTGAGGG
>JAHFCZ010000141.1 GCA_023249285.1 bacterium
TCCAATGCGATAGCCTTTGATCGCCTCTCCCATGCTTATATTTTCTCAGGCCCCAGGGGCACGGGCAAGACCTCAACGGCACGGATTTTGGCCAAAGCACTGAATTGTCGAAACGGGAAGAGCATTACGCCCTGCATGACCTGTGATTTATGTCTAAAAATCACCGCCGGCCAAGCGGTAGATGTTCTTGAAATCGATGCCGCCTCGAATACCGGGGTGGATCACATCCGCACGTTGAACGAACAGGTTAATTTTGCCCCTGTAGAAGGCCAGTACAAAATCTACATCATCGACGAAGCCCATATGCTCAGCACGGGGGCGTTTAATGCCTTACTTAAAACCCTTGAAGAGCCCCCCACTCACACCGTCTTTATTCTGGCGACTACCGAATCTCACAAAATCCCGCCCACGATTCATTCCCGATGCCAGCACCTGCATTTTCGAAAACTGAGTACCACTGAGCTGGTGAATAACCTCGTTAAAATTGCCCAGGCCGAAGACATCACCATCTCCGAATCCAGCCTCCATCTCATTGCCCGACAAGCGGCTGGGTGTATGCGAGATGCGGTGTCATTGTTGGATCAAGTCTATTCCTTCCAAGGGAAAACCATTGCAGAGGAAGATGTCGTCTTGCTCTTGGGCGGCAGTCATTTTGATCAATCCATTGGCCTGATCCAAGCCTTTTTTGCCAATGACCCCCAAAAGGTGATTGCCACGTTGCATCATTTTTTCCGAGAAGGGGGCAATGTCATCCAGCTGGTTTCAGATCTCAC
This sequence comes from bacterium, assembly GCA_023249285.1. Lineage (GTDB taxonomy): Bacteria > Margulisbacteria > Marinamargulisbacteria > SXXA01 > JAHFDB01 > JAHFCZ01. The sequence continues at coordinate 774 of JAHFCZ010000141.1, forward strand.
CCTTATTCTGAAGCAGCTGCTCTATATCCAGCTTAATTTGGGTGAAGAAGTGAACCTGGATCAGAGTCGACTCGAGCTCCTTAAAACCCTGAGTGCCGGATTGGCTTTTCAAAAAATGACCGATACCTTGGAGCAATTGGCCAAGTTGGAAATGGAATTGCGCTGGTTCCCCAACCCTGAGCTCCTTTTGGAAGTCCGGTTTTTATCCTGGATGTATGCAGTGCCGGTTACGCCTTCTCCTTCTCCTTCTCCTACCCCTCAACCTCAGCCTGCACGCCTCTCTCCTCAACCCACTCCTACACCTACTCCTCAGCCTCCCGTGCCTGTCGCAACGCCAGTTGCCGCGACACCTACTCCTCCACCTACTCCTCCACCTTCTCCTTCAGCGCAGGCGGCTCCCGATTCGTGGGGGGCTTTCTTGCAGCTCCTGAAGGTCCAGCGGCCTCCGTTATTTTCCATTTTGGATAAATCGCAACTCCTCGGCATCCAGAACGGTCAGCTCAATATTCGGCTGAAACAAGACTTTAAATTTTTCCGTGACAAGCTCCATGAAGACGCAAATAAAATACTCATCAGCCAGCTGCTCAATCAAGCTTTTGGCCAGGCACTCACCTTGGGTTTCGCCCAGGGAGAGTCTCCCTTTGTAGTGCAGACCAGTCCCGCTGAGCCGGTATCGGTTGTGGCTGTGGAAAGCCCACAAGCCCCTGTGGCTCAGGACCAAAAAATTAACGATATAGTGGCTATTTTTGAAGGAAAAATCCTCTAAAAATTGGGTTGACAGCCACCCTCAATTCTCGTAGTATCTTTGTATTGAGACTGAGTATCAGTACAGAAAGAGACTGGGTTTCAAATTGGATGATTTGGCAACAGAGCCAGTTTGAGAGGATGTGCTAGGCGATGAAAGAGAGACTGTTGGGAAAATACAAAAACCCTAGAAAAGCGATGTTAGAAAAATGCGCGAGTCGCCATTTTTTTGCTCAACGTGGTTTGGTTCTTCTAAATGAGCTGAGCAAAAAATGGATAAATCGAGTATTTTGCAACAGAGCCAAAGATCGGACAAGTATGGGGGCCATAGCCCTCACGTTGATGGGGACGGGGGTAATGAGCTGGGCGGCCGAGGCACCGACGGTATTGCCTGAAGTGGTAGTAACTGGCAAGAACGCTAAAAAAGGCCCCTATATCCAATCAGATGCCAGCCTCATTAAAATGACGCAGCCGCTCCTGGATACGCCCCAATCAGTATCTGTCATTTCGGGTCAATTGCTGCAAGATCAACACGCGACGACTCTACGTGATGCCGTCCGGAACGTCGCCGGTCTTAGCATTGCTGCGGGAGAGGGTGGTGCCCAAGGGGATAGCCTGACATTGCGCGGGTTCACGGCCAGAAACGATATTTTCTTGGACGGGATGCGCGATTTCGGGAGCTACTATCGCGATACGTTTAATTATGAAAAAGTCGAAGTGCTTAAAGGCCCCGCGTCTGTGGCCTTTGGTCGGGGATCTACGGGTGGGGTAATTAACCAAGTCAGTAAAATGCCGGAAAAACATGCGCAAGGCGAAATCAATGCCACTTGGGGAACGGGTCGAAAACAACGCCTGGCCTTGGATCTCAACGAACCTGTGCCGCATTTGGGACAAGGGACATCGTTTCGTTTAAATGCGTTTGAAGAAATGAGCGGAGTGTCCGGTCGTGATATCGTCGAAACACGTCACTATGGCATAGCGCCTAGCCTTGAGTTTGGGTTGGGGACGCCGACTCGGGTGACCTGGAGCTTTTTGCATGAGCAATCGGATGATGTCCCAGATTACGGGATTCCTTGGCTCTTCAATGCACCAGCACCCGTTAATTACAGCAACTATTATGGGTTTAAATCAGATTTCTTGAAAACCAGTGCCGATATCCACACCCTCAAAATTGAGCATGATTTGGATCAAAATAATATGATCCGAGACCAGGCCCGATATGGGATTTACACCCGAGTGATGCGTGCCACGGAACCTAAAATTTCAGGCAGCCCCACATTGTCGACGCCGTTAAATACGATTGTCGTGGCGCGAAATGAATTAAATACCAATAGCACCGAAACCTTCTTGCAAAACCAATTGGACCTGGTGAGTAAATTCAAAACAGGGGGC
>JAHFCZ010000142.1 GCA_023249285.1 bacterium
GCCATGACAAAAAAAACCACTACCAAAAACGCTGGAAGTGAAAGTGACAAAGATCCACTTTCTGGGGAGACGTTGTTTAGTTCCTCTAAACGAGGAGCCCCAAAAGTGGAAAATTTGCCATGACAAAAAAAACCACTACCAAAAACGCTGGAAGTGAAAGTGACAAAGATCCACTTTCTGGGGAGACGTTGTTTAGTTCCTCTAAACGAGGAGCCCCAAAAGTGGAAAATTTGCCACTTTCGCAACAGCGCTGCTGGCTCTTGAAAAGTGAACCGTCTTGCTACTCCATTGATGAGCTCAAACGAGACAAAGAAACCTATTGGGATGGGGTCCGTAATTATCAGGCCCGTAATTTTATGCAAAAGGACATGGCCGTTGGCGACCGGGTCTTTTTCTATCATTCCAATGCCACCCCCACCGGGATCGCAGGCATTGCCCAAATCAGCCGCCTAGCCGTCCCAGATTTCACCGGTTGGGACCCCAAGTCCGACCACTTCGACCCCAAGGCCGGCCCTGAACACCCAATCTGGTGGATGGTCTATCTCAAATATATCGAAAAATTTGCCCATATTATCCCCCTCTCCACACTGCATACCCATCCGCAACTTACGGGCATGCCCCTCCTTCAAAAAGGGTCACGGCTCTCCGTCCAACCCGTTAGCCCCGCTCATTTTGAGTACATTTGCAGCCTAAAATGAAACTCATTCTGACCGAAAAGCCAAGTGTAGCCAGAGACATTGCGAAAGTCCTCAAGATTTCGAGCAAGCACGACGGCTATTTTGAGGGGAACGGCTACTTGATTTCTTGGGCCTTTGGACATCTTATTCGGCTGTCCGACCCCCCCGCCTATAACCCTGAATTCGAAAAATGGCAACTCAAAGACCTGCCCATTATCCCCGAAACGTTCATCACCGAAGTCGGGCGCGAAGACCACGTCCAAGCCCAATTTGCCACCATCAAATCCCTCATGGCCAAGCCCGACCTGGAAGAAGTAATCTGCGCCACGGACGCCGGGCGTGAAGGGGAGCTCATTTTCCGCCTCATTTACGAGGCCAATGCCTGCACCAAACCCGTGAAACGACTCTGGATTTCTTCCCAAACCGACCAGGCCATCAAGGACGGTTTCGCCAACCTCAAACCCGGCGAGGAGTTTATCCCACTTTTTGACTCTGCCCGCTCCCGATCCGAGGCCGATTGGTTGATTGGGATTAATGCCACCCGGGCATACACCGGCAAATTCAGCCGTGGCCATGGCGTGATGAGCGTCGGCCGTGTCCAAACCCCAGTCTTGAAACTCATCGTGGATCGCTATCTCGCCCACACCCAATTTATCCCCGAAACCTACTACGAAATCACGCTTCAAATCGCGCATCAAAATGGGAAATTTGAGGGATTGTGGATCGGCGCTGAGAACCAGGAAAGCCGGCTCACGGACCCGAAACTCGCTGAGCAAGTCATCGCGGACCTCAAAGCCACTGCAAGCGGCCACATCCAAAAGCTGACCCAAAAGGCCGTCACCGAAAAAGCCCCCTTACTCTACGATCTCACCGAGCTCCAAAAAGACGCAAACAAACGGTTTAAATACTCAGCCGACGAAACCCTGAAGCTCATGCAAAGCCTCTACGAACGCCACAAAATCCTGACCTATCCCCGGACCTCGTCCCGCTATTTATCCCAAGACATCAAGCCCAAAATCAAAGGGTTATTGGAAAACCTCAAGCATCTCCCGGATTTTGCCCAAGCCGCCCAATCGGTACAGGAAAACATCCCCACCCACAGTCGTATTTTTGATGACAAAAAAGTCACCGACCACCATGCCATTATCCCCACCGACAAAAGAGCCGACCTGAATGCGCTTAGCCCCGATGAAAAAAATATTTTCTTGATGGTCATTACCCGATTTGTAGCGGGATTAATGCCAGACTGTATCAAGGACCAGACCGAAATTCTCTCCCAATTTGGCACCCATCCCTTTCGCTCTTTTGGATCGATGATTCGCATCCCAGGGTGGCGCGTGATGGTCAACGCGGATGAGCTCGAAGAAAATAGTGCCGAAGGCCAAGCCCTGCCCAATGTCCAAGAAAAAGACCCCATCACCCACCAAAAAGCCAAAAGCCATAAAAAACAAACCAAGGCCCCGGCTTTGTACTCTGAGGCCAGCATCCTCGCAGCTATGGAAACGGCAGGGAAAAGCATCGAGGATGAAGAGCTCAGGCAAGCCATGAAGCACTGTGGTCTGGGCACCCCCGCCACCCGTGCCCAAATCATTGAGCGACTCCTGACCGTGCAGTATATTATTCGGGAGAAAAACAAGCTCATTCCCACCCCGAAAGGCATCCAGCTCATCGGGTATATCCAAGACAAGGCCCTCCTCTCCGCCGAACTGACCGGAGAATGGGAGCACAAGCTCAATCAAATCGTATCCCAAACCTATTCAAGGAGTGTCTATATGTCTGAGATCCAAGCTTTTGCCAAAGAAATCGTCGAAAATGTCACCGGTAGCGATATCCAAGCTGCCCCCGTCGTCACCAATCCGTTGGGCAATTGCCCGCTCTGCAACGCCCTCGTTTCGGAGACCAAAATGGCCTACAGCTGTTCAAACTGGCGCGCCACCAATTGCAGCTTCAAAATCTGGAAGACCATTGCCAACAAAGACATTTCCGAGTCCACCGCCAAAGAGCTCCTCAAAAACAAAAAAACCAAGGTCCTCAAGGGATTTAAGAGCAAAGCCGGCGCGAGCTTTGATGCAATGCTCACGTTAGTGGAAGATGGGTCCGTCAAATTTGAATTCGACAACTCTGCCAACAAGGTCGGGAAATGCCCCCAATGCGGGGGTGATGTCGTCGAACGCAAATCGGCGTTTGGCTGTGATAACTGGAAGAGTCAGGGCTGCAGCTTTGTCATTTGG
>JAHFCZ010000143.1 GCA_023249285.1 bacterium
ACTGTACCTGATGACCCTCGCAGCGATGCCCCTCCTCTGGATCAATCCCTGGTGCCTATTTGACGTGGGATTCCAGCTCTCATTTGCAGCCACATTCGCCCTCATTTGGGCCAAGCCCCGTCTTGAAACTCGATTCCCAATCCCAATGCTCACGACCCCCTTGGCAGCATTCGTACTCACCACCCCAATCCTATGGTTTCATTTTCACAGCCTCTCCACTGGCACGCTCGTGGGAAATCTAGCAGTGGCCAGCCTGGCAGAGCCCATCGTCACCCTCGGATTTTTCTCCACCCTCCTCAGCCTCATTTGGCTACCCTTGGCCGCCATTCCCCACCATGCGTGTTGGGCCTTGTTGATCCTATTGGGGAAAATCACCCATTTTCTAGCCCCTTTTTTCCCTGTCCTTACGCTCAAACACCCCCCGATTTGGATCGTTGGGCTGCTCCTAATGGCCCTTTGTAGAAGCATCCACCATTTCAGCCTAAACCAATTCAAAACCGCGGGGCTCATCCTCGGTCTATCCCTGTCGTTATCCGTCATCTGCACCTTTCCCTGGCCCACCCACAGTCTCAAAATTACCGCCCTCGACATCGGCCAAGGGGATGCCACCGTGATTCAAACCCCGGACCATCAGACGCTGTTGATCGACACGGGCAACAACACCCCCCGCGACATGGGAAAGGCCGTGATTTTGCCCTATTTGCGCTACGAAGGCATTTCGCACTTAGACGTCCTCATCCTCACCCACTCGGATTTGGATCACATTGGCGGGGCCACCGCCCTGGCTGAAGCTATCCCCATCAAAATAGTGTATCAAAATGGCTATCTGCCCACACAAGCCCCAGAACTCACAGCAATTTTTCAACGCCATCACATCCCCCTCAAACGACTCCAAAACGGCCAAACCCTTCAATTCAAACACGGCTTGAGCTTGGCTTGCTTACACCCGAATCCCGAAACACGCTCGGATGATCCCCCCAACAATCAATGCATCGTTCTGGAGCTCACTTACGGTCATTTTTCAGCCCTGTTCACGGGTGACTTGGAGGCCGAAAAAGAAACCCTTCTGCTCCCACAACTCCACCCCGTCACACTGCTCAAAGTCGGGCATCACGGTAGCAAAACCTCCTCATCCGAAGATTTTCTTTCGGTGACTCACCCCCAATTCGCGCTGATTAGCGTCGGGAGACATAACACCTACGGGCACCCACACCCCACCGTCATACGCAGGTTCCAAGCGCATCACATCCCGGTCATTCGGACCGATCAAAGCGGCGCCATTACCTGGCTGAGTAACAGGGATAACTCTTGGATCCGGCCCTTCATTTCTGCCAACAATTCAGGTAAAATGGGCCCACAATGAACCGATTTTTCTCGATATTTTTACCCCTAATCACCCTTGCTGTCTTCCTGTTTCCTCACGTTCTAAGTGCCCAGAGTCCCCCAGCCGCCATTCCAGGCACCACGTTAGCCATCCACCAAAACACATTGAATCGATTTTTTGATACCCTCGGCCCTATCCAGGGCACCAGCAACGTTGAGAGCACTTTTTTCAACTCTCGTGTCGATTGGACGGTCACCCACCCCCGAGTCGTGATCACCAAGACCGCCGCCAATTTCGAGGCGGATGTGGCAATCCGCACCCCCTCTGGATTCCAGTACAACAGCAAGGCCAAAGGGCGCACCAATCTCGTCTACAATCCGTCGTCCAACGTCATCACCGCTGATATCCAAAACGCTACTTTTGAGATCGCCCTAGATCTGCTGGGCAACCACATGCACATCACCGACATCGATATCACCAAATACTACAAAACCCAACAGCTCGCTTTTCCCGTCCCCCAACCCCGTAACCAACCCGTTGCGTTTCGCATGCCCAACAACACCACCCGAAATGTGCTCATCAAGGCCAGCAATCAACAAGTCTGGCTCGACGATGAAAAGCTCATGATTGGGTTCGAATGGACCTTCACCGATGTCACCCCACCGGTCAAAGTCACCCCAATAGTCACCCCAATAATTACCAAAACCAGCGTCACGAGCAAACCCAAGACCGCCGCCGCCAAAAAATAGTTTTTGTGGTAGGATAGGCGGATGATTGACCAACCCCTTCAGATCGCAGATCGGTCCTTTTCTAGCCGCCTTTTTATGGGCACCGGCAAATTCCCCTCACCTGAGGTGATGAAAGCCGCGGTCGACGCAGCCGAATCTGAAGTCGTCACAGTTGCCATCCGCCGAGTGGATGTCCAAAATCCCCAAGACAGTTTTCTGACCTGGATTAACCCCCAGAACTATCTCTTTTTACCCAATACCTCCGGCGCCCGAAATGCCGAAGAAGCCATTCGAATCGCCAAAATCGCCCAATTTTCCGGGGTCTCTAACTGGATCAAACTTGAGGTCACGCCTGAGCCGAATCACCTGATGCCCGACCCCATCGAAACCCTCAAAGCTGCCGAGGCTCTCGTCAAAATGGGCATGGTCGTCCTCCCCTACATCAACGCTGACCCCATCCTCGCCAAACGCTTGGAAGAAGTGGGGTGTGCCACCGTGATGCCACTCGCGGCCCCGATCGGCAGCAACCAAGGCCTCCAAACCAAGGCCCTCATCAGTCTCATTATCGCGCAATCCAAAGTCCCCGTCGTGGTCGATGCCGGCATCGGCACCCCGTCGCAGGCCGCCGAAGCCATGGAGCTGGGTGCAGATGCGGTCCTGGTCAACACCGCCATTGCCACCTCCCCCAACCCTGTCGCCTATGCCAACGCCTTCCGGCTCGCCGTCCAAGCCGGCCGCGAAGCCTATCTCGCCGGCATTCCCGCGCGCCAAACCACCGCCCACGCCTCCTCCCCACTGACTGGGTTTTTAACAAATTAATGAAAAAATCTAAAACTCCCAAAACC
>JAHFCZ010000144.1 GCA_023249285.1 bacterium
CCAACGGTCATTCTTTCGGTACCGGAAACAGCTGCCCCTGTAAAAAATTCATCCCGTAACGCTGGATTCGATGTGCGCATCACTTAGACTCCTCTCAAAAAAAATAGTTTGGACTTAGCCTCTTGCGGCATGTAACGCCAACTTGAGGGCTTCGATTTGCTCGGTCACCGCAAAAAATACCCGGTGTTTATACCCAAATTCTGTCTGGGCATCCGGAGCCTTAAACAACGAATGAATCCGAATCGCAATGCCGCCAGTTGGGGTCACACTTGCAATTCCCACCTGAACAGAATTTTTCCGGGTTTCCTTTTGGTCATACAGAATCGCTTCAAGCGCAACACAAAACGCCTCCATCTGGGCCGGGGTCGTCGTCACAATCAGGCTAATACTCGCCTCAAACACCACACTGCGCCTCGCACCCATATTATCCAAATAAGCGGTCTGTAAATTGGAATTGGGAATCGTCACCACAGAATCTTGCAAAGTCCGAATCCGGGTACTCCGAAATCCAACCTCTTCCACTTCGCCCTCTTGCCCAGCCACCCGAATCCAATCCCCCAATTGAAATGGACGATCAAATAAGATGTTCATAGACCCAAAAATGTTCCCCACCGTCTCTTTCGCAGCCATCGCCACCGCCACACCCCCAATCCCTAACCCAGTCAAGAGACTCGCAATCGGAAGATTAAAGAGCTCCGCCATCGACAATGCCACAAACAGTCCCGCCACCACTCGAACCAAGCGCGTAATCAAGGGTATGAGCAACGCATCCAATTTTGCGTTACTCTTGGCAACCGAGGCCATCACATAGGCTTTAATGACATCCGCAAAATTCCAAATAAACAGGGTAATCCCAATGTAGCTCAGCAACTTTGTGGCCGTGGCCAAATGATCCAATTGGGAGCTCGTAAGATGAATCACCCGCAACGACCAAAACCATACCCACCCCATAAAAATAACGGTCAGAGGAATCCGTAATTGTTTAAGCTCATCAAACGGCCAATAGCGCTTTAGAAATCGGGTAAAAAGTCGGGCCAGAAGATAACAAAGCAGCACCCCAGCACCCAGCGTCGCGGCCATATAGCCCAATTCCCAGGGCTTCAGCGAAAAATAAGACGAAATATCAGTCCAATTCATAGCTCAACATCATAAAGCCTTCGGATCACTTGTCAAGCGAGGAGCTCCATCGGTATGATAGGCAGTTATGGATATAATGGTACAAAAATTTGGGGGCACTTCCGTCGGAAGCCCCGAGCGCATTCAAGCCGTTGCTGAGCGTGTGCTCAAAACCCAAGCACAAGGCACCCAAGTCGTTGTCGTCGTCTCGGCCATGGGAGATTCTACGGATGATCTCATTGTCCTAGCCAAAAAACTCAATCCCACGCCTTACGGACGGGAATACGACGCCTTAATCTCTACCGGAGAAAACATTTCCGCGGCCCTGCTGGCCATGACGATTCAAGCCAAAGGGGGACAAGCCATTTCCCTCACCGGGCCCCAAGCCGGCGTCAAAACCCAAGATCTTCACACCAAGGCCAAGATCCTCACGGTAGACACCACCCGAATTAAGCAAGAACTCCAAGCCGGGAATATCGTCATTGTCACCGGATTCCAAGGCGTCAACAGCCGTAATGACGTGACCACCATCGGACGTGGCGGCTCGGACACCTCCGCCGTTGTCCTCGCCGCAGCCCTCAAGGCTCCCGTCTGTGAAATATACACAGACGTGGATGGGATCTATACTACCGATCCACGGGCTGTAAAATCGGCCTCCAAATTGTCCGAAATTTCTTACGACGAAATGCTTGAGCTTGCCTCACTCGGTGCCAAGGTCTTGCATCCACGTTCGGTTGAATGTGCCAAAGAAAACAATATTATTCTCCATGTTCGCTCATCGTTTAGCCTCGATGAAGGAACCTGGGTAAAGGAGAACCCCACCATGGAATCCACCCGCGCCGTGACCGGCATCACGCTCAGCGAAGAAGAAGCAATGATCTCAGTCGAGGGCATCCCAGACCAACCGGGATACGCTGGCCAGCTCTTTTCTGAGCTCGCGAAAGCCGCCATCAATGTCGACATGATCATCCAGAGTGCCCAAAATCACCAAACACATTCCACCAACACCATCACCTTCACAGTGCAGGAAGAGGATCTGGCCCAAGCCCTCCAAATCACCGAAACCACGGCCAAAACCATGGGTGCCCAAAATGTCCAAAGCGAAAAAAACCTCGGCAAAATCTCCATCGTGGGCGTCGGCATGATCTCAAAACCAGGCATCGCCGCACAAATGTTCAAAACCCTAGGGGACAACCGCATCAATCTCAAGCTTATTTCAACCTCTGAAATCAAGATTTCCTGCGCGATTGACCGCAAAGACGCCAAACAAGCGCTGGCCATCCTGCACACCGCATTCCAACTCGACAAAGTCACCGTCTAAGTGATGCTCCAATTTCTGATCAGTCTCGGGATGATTGTGCTCACGCTGCTGCCGATTGAGCACCTCATTCTCTGGGCGTATCGACAATCCCGTCTGACCCAGTCTCGCCTCAATGCCACCAAACCCCTCGTGCACTTTTCAAAAGCAACACTTCTGGTTGGCATTATTCAGATCCTCACCGTGTTAAAGGGCTTTGGCATCCCTTGGCTGGTCCATACGATTTGGGAAAATGAGCTGTTGACCCTCATGAGCATCTTTACGATCTGCCTCGTCCAGCTCTGGATTCCTGACACCCGACATCGCTTCATGCCCATTAGCCTCCTCCTCTGGGGCATCATCATTTTTGCACACCCCGCGTTTGGAATTCTTTTCCCCCTGATCACCCTCGTACTGGGTTTTGTGCTCGATTCCTGGGCCTGGGCCGTGATCGTGTCCCTC
>JAHFCZ010000065.1:0-3595 GCA_023249285.1 bacterium
CATGCCTGGGGCCACGGGCATGGCGGCATAGAGGGTGTACGTGTCGGTGCTAGCTCTTGCGGGTTTGCACGATTGGGGGGCATGGGGGGCGAGCCACAGGGTTTTCGGGAGGATCCAGTAAGGGGATTCGGGGAGTGCTTGTGCCGCATAGGCTTCAGTAACGGCTTGAATGAGTGCCCCCAAATTGGTTTGGATTTTTTTGACCGCTACCGGGGTGGTTTCTCCGTCACTCTCCAGTGTTCCGGGCCTGACTTTTGCGGTGCTCCCCTCTCCGTAGGCGTCGATGGGGCCAAGATGGTTGGTGAGATGGAGGGTTTGCTTCCCATGATGCAGAGTGGAGACGGGGTGGTCTTCGGATTTTTCGGTTCGGTGTACTAATTTTATAGGGAAGGTTTTATTAAATAAGTCTATAAATCCAGGGGGTAGGGTGTGTTCAAATTGGCCATAAGGTTCGCTAATTTTTATGACCGTTTGCAAAAATTCTGCTAGTTTATGGACATTTTCGAGGGGTAGGCTATCTTTGAATCCGTCGAGCATGGTTTGAAACTTGGCGGGATTGAAGGCCCACATTGTGCCCGAGGTCGGGCTTAACCCCCATTGGGCGGCGTGGTGTTCAACGCGAATATCCTCGCAGGACGCCGCTCTAGATTTCTGTGATGCTAGCTCTGTTTTGAATTTGCTTAGGGAGGGATTGGTACCCCGATTGGCAGCATTTACGATCGCATTGGTGATACGCTCACGTTTAACCCCAAGACAGCCCTTGAGAGCACTGTGTATGGCGCGGATAACCTGACTGGTGTATGTGTGGAGTTCTTTGGGGGTGAGAGGGGTCTCTTGCGCATAAGGAAAGGGTTGGCCGGTGATTTGGAGGTAGAGTTCTCGCGCGGCTTGATTAGTAGGCTTGTCGAGGGGCCAGGACTTTGTTGTTCTGGCGATGAGTGCATTGATCTCGGTGGATGTGAATGCGGTTGTTTTATGCATGAGCGAATAGGCCTTTCAAAACTAGTTAGAGTTTCGGCCCCTTTTGTGATTTGAACTGGGCCAGAGTTTACAGGGTTTGAATGGGCTGATCAATGGGTATAATGGGGGTATGCCGAGGCTGATGGGTGGGGAAGTTGCACCTCGTTTAGGCCTTGTGGTATGATGGCTCTGCCTTTTGGATTTTTAAGTAGATTCACAAATGGTGAGTTTAATTAAAAAACCAAAGTCCACGTGAGGCCCGTTTAGGGGTTTTATGTGGCAGAAATAGGAACGTTAATATGGACAAACAACCCTTTCACGAAACGACTCGTGAACGTTGGCACTTCTCACATTTTATCCCTGAACAGGTGGAAAGCCTTTCAGAGCGCCTGGGGCTCGACTCTTTGTTGGTTAAGCTTTTATGTGCTCGCAAAGTTACCACTGGGGATGAGCAAGCGATTAAGGATTTCATTACGCCCAGCTGGGATTTGATTACCCGATTTAAAGGGGCGACCTCTGACGAGGATTTGGAAAGAGCAACGTCTCGGATCAAGAAAGCCTTGGATAGCCACGAACGGATCGTTGTTAACGGGGACCCGGATGCGGATGGGATTACCGGAACGGTTATTTTGACCACGGGTCTGCGCCATTTGGGTGGGGAAGTGCATTATGACTTTCCGATCCGGTCGAAAGAAGGCCACGGGCTTCAGCCTCGGATTATCGATGAGGCCAAGCAATCCGGTGCGACCCTCATTATTACCTCAGATTGTGGCAGTAAGGACGTGGAATCGGTTCGCTATGCCAATAGCCAAAACATTGATGTCATTATTTGCGACCACCATATTTTGGGTAAAGAAAACCCACCGGCTTATGCCATTGTGAACCCGTATCGCCGCAATGAAAAAACCCTTGAACAATCTTTGTCTGGGGCGGGTGTGTCGATGAAATTGGTCTTGGCCATTTTCGACAAAATGCAGGTGCAAGTGCCGGATGAAGTTTTGAAATATTTGTTGGCGATTGCGACCTTGGGTACGATTTCGGACCGGATGTCGTTTTTGAACCCGATGAACCGCTTAATCGTGAAAGAAGGGATTCGTGCCCTTAATTCCACCCGGATGGAAGGGTTGCGGGCCTTAAAAGATGTGAGCTCCAATGGCATCGAGGAACTGCGTTCGAATGACATCGGCCGCACGATTGTACCGCGGTTGAATGCCCCGGGACGGATTGGAGATCGTTCGGAAGGGATCCCAGATTCTCGGATCGTTGTGGATTTGTTGTTGTTGGGTGCGGGGTATCAAAATGCCCAAAAAGCCTCTGAGGTTTTGGAAGAATTTAATCTTGTGATTGAGTTGGATCAATCCAAGAAAAATCGCCCGGCGTATGTGAATGAAACATCGGCTTTGGATGATGCCACGATTGTGGAAGATATCAACGAGAAGCGTAAGTTTATGACGAGCAAAATCGAGGATGAAATCGATATGCTGGTTCAAAAGCAAGTGGATGTGGAGAAAGATAAAATTATTATCGTACAGGGCCGAAACTGGAACCCTGGGGTGATCGGGATTGATACAGATCGTTTGAAAGACCGGTTCTTGCGCCCTGCGGTGATTTTGACTGAGTATACCGGCAGTGAATATCTGCGCGGCTCTGTCCGAAGCATCCCCACGATCAACATGTATCGCATTGTTGATACGGTTGCTGAAGACTTTGAGAAAAAACATGGTCGTCAGCTGTTCCAAACTGAGGTGCAAACTCTGCAAGGCAAGCGATTGGTGAATGCCTTTGGGGGTCACGCCCAAGCCTGTGGCTTTACCCTCCATAAACGGGATCTTGAAGAGTTTATCAGTGCGCTGCGTGGCGGAATGGAGTCCGTTCCCTCGGATCAATTCAACTTCTCTTATGAAGTATTGGATACCTTGCCGCTCTCTCAAATCAACTACGAATTTGTTCGTCGCTTGGATCACTTGGCACCTTATGGCCAGGAGTTCGAATACCCGCTCTTTTTCATGGAAGGCATTTCCGTTGGCAAAGCGCGTCCGTTTGGGAATAAATACCAGGAGGCGCGGACTCCGCACGTGGAATTTTGGGTCTCTGGGGCACATCCGAAAAAGCAACGCCATCCAGGGTATCGTTTGAATGCCGTTGGGTTCGGGCTATGGGAAAAGTTTTTGAAGCTGAACTCCCATGACCCCAAGCTTAAATATGACATCATTTTCTCTGTGGAATTTTTCAAAAAACGCGTCAAGAAAAAGCTCCTCCATAAGCTTCGTTTGAACGTGGTGGATATCCGCCTTTCGACAAAATAGCCCGCCTGCGCCATTTTCGCACGCCTCGTTGCTTTTTTTTTCAAAAGGGGACCATGCTCCGAGGCCGCAAGGCCCCCCTTTGGAACCCCCGTTTGCCTTACGCATCCATTCGCGTCCGACCGGTCATGCCGGACTGGACGCTCCTTGGAGCTAATAAGGTTGTTGCCATTTTTAGAGTGTCATTCAGGGCGGCTCTTCTGGCATAGTTTCTGGATCTTTGTTAGAATGGGCCCCTGGTTTTAGGGCGGTTAGCTCAGTTGGTTAGAGTGCTAGCTTGACATGTTAGAGGTCACAAGTTCGATTCTTGTACCGCCCACCACTAATTTTTT
>JAHFCZ010000065.1:3695-9164 GCA_023249285.1 bacterium
AGAAGTCCATCGAATAAGAGATAAGATCTACACCCTGCGCGGGATGAAAGTCATGCTAGATCGTGACCTTGCCATTTTGTACGGGGTTTCAACGGGAAATTTAAATTTAGCGGTTAAGCGTAATAGTGATCGATTCCCAGGTGATTTTATGTTTAGACTTACAGATGAAGAACTTCGAAATTGGGTATTGCAATTTGCAAGAACCAATTCAGAAAAAATGGGGCTACGGTATCCTCCTTATGCGTTTACAGAAATGGGCGTAGCTATGTTATCTTCCGTTCTGAAGAGTAAAAAGGCAGTCCAGATTAATATCAAGGTGATGCGTGCTTTTGTTGAGCTCCGGCAAATTATCGCTGCTCAACCAGAATATGATCTCCTTAAAGAAAAAATCAAACGTATCGAGTCAGGTATGCTTATTCAGGGGAAGATATCAGATAACAAGGTGACTCAATTAGGTGTAAAGGTATACGAATTATCGGAACTGTTTGACACCTTCCAAACCGCACACATCATTATTCGAAAACCAGAAGAGGGTTTAAATAAAGGATAGTGCTAAATCCGCCTCGACCCTGTTTGGGGAAGTACATCACTAGGTAGGCTTGTTGCGGTTTATCCCTCATTTCCTGCTCCGCCGCGCTACATTTTTAGTCATGGTTCTGACAAAACAAGTCTGTTCTTGACACCCGAGCACGGGCTTTGGTACCTTAATTTTTAAGCATGCCTAAATTTTATGGTTGGGCATCCTAAATATTTAAGATTGGATAACTGTATGAAGTTTGAAGGATGGCGGCAGGCGAATGAAACGCCTTCGTTGCGGGAAGTGCATCGCAGTGTGCCGGTGCCCCAGACGTCGTTTTGGCGTAAGCTCTTGGCCTTTTCGGGCCCGGGATTTTTGGTGGCAGTCGGGTATATGGACCCTGGAAATTGGGCTACGGATTTGGCTGGGGGTGCCCAGTTTGGGTATCGGCTTTTGTGGGTGATTTTGTTGTCTAACTTTATTGCCATGCTGTTACAGCATTTGTGTATTAAATTGGGGGTCGTGTCGAATCGTGATCTGGCACAGGCGTGTCGAGATCACTTTTCAAAGCCGATCAATTTTATGTTGTGGGTGTTGTGTGAGCTTGCGATTGCAGCCTGTGATTTGGCTGAAGTGGTGGGGTCGGCGGTGGGGTTGCAGCTGCTATTTGGCATCCCGATTTTGTGGGGGTGTTTGATTACCGGCTTGGATGTCATGCTGGTTTTGTGGCTGCAAAACCGAGGATTTCGCTATATTGAAGCGATTGTCGTGACCTTGATTGTGGTGATTGGGGGGTGTTTTGGATTGGAATTGCTTTTTGCCTCCCCGACTTTGGGGCCGGTGATGGCCGGGTTTATGCCCAATACGGAGACGTTTCAACATCCTGGGATGCTCATGATTGCGATTGGGATCTTGGGGGCGACGGTGATGCCGCATAATTTGTACTTGCATTCATCGATTGTCCAAACCCGTCGGGTGGTTCAAACGGATGAGGGTAAAAAAGAAGCGATTAAATTTGCTACGATTGATTCAACCGGGGCCTTGTTTTTTGCGTTGTTTATTAATGCCTCCATTTTGATTATTGCGGCGTCGGTCTTTCACTGGTCGGGTCACCATCAGGTCGCGGAAATCCAGGAGGCGTATCGCTTGCTGAGTCCGTTGGTCGGGGTGGGTGCCGCCAGCACCTTATTTGCGGTGGCCTTGTTGGCCTCAGGTCAAAATTCAACGCTGACGGGGACTTTGGCGGGGCAAATTGTCATGGAAGGGTTTTTGAATATTCGGATTCGGCCTTGGTTGCGGCGGTTAATTACCCGTTCCCTTGCGATTGTGCCTGCCATGGTGGTTATTGGGATTTATGGTGAGGCGCATACCACGGACTTATTGGTGTGGAGCCAGGTCATTTTGAGCTTGCAGCTGAGTTTTGCTGTGATACCCTTGGTTATGTTTACCTCGGATAAACTTAAAATGGGGTCCTTTGTGAATCCATTCTGGGTCAAATTTCTCGCCTGGAGTAGTACCATTGTCATTGTTGTTTTGAACGTGAAATTTTTGATCGATCAACTGTTAGGATAGGAGGCCAACATGTACCATAAAATTTTAGTTCCCCTTGAAAATGGCCCTGCCGATCAGGTGATCTTGGACCATATTCGACCGCTGGCCACTTTGACGGGTGCGAGCTTGGTCTTGGTTCACGTGGCTGATGGCTGGGTGGCCCGTAATTATCGGCAGCTGAATTTGGCTGAAAGCGAAGAAATGAAACAGGATCGCAGCTATCTTGAGAGCAAGGCAGCGGAATTGCGTGAGCAGGGCTTTAACGTGGATTATATCCTTGCGATCGGGGAGCCTGCGGATGAAATTATCGATATCGCTAATGAAAATGACGTGGATTTAATTGCCATGTCCACCCATGGGCATCGGTTTATTGCGGACTTTATTTATGGGAGTACCGCCGATAAAGTGCGGCATCAAGTCAGTGTGCCAGTGCTGATGTTGAAAGCGTAGGGGTTTTCCTAACCGTTCTGGTTTGCGCTATACTGAGGCCATGAAATTGTGGGGATGGACGACTATACGTCAAGCGTTGAGTAAGCACTGGCGTGATTGGGGGAGCCTCTTTTTAGCCTTGTGGGCGAGCTTCATGATTTTCTTGGCAGCCTTGGTGGGCTTCCAATATTTTGTGCCCTTGGCTTGGTGGAGTGGCAGCAGTGCTGCCCAGTATGTGGCGATTCCTTATGGGACCTCCACGGTTCAGATTGCCAACCGGCTGGTGCATGATGAGGTGATCCGCTCTGCCTTTTGGTTCCGGTTTTATGCCCGGGTCTTGGGCTACGATCGTCAAATTAAGGCGGGATTTTTTCAATTGAATGGACGGATGTCCTTGCGGCGAGTGTTGGCCAAGGTGGGTCGACGCAATGATTCAGGGTCCTTGGTGCGGGTGACTTTCCCGGAAGGGGTGCCTGTGACGCAAATGGGCAAGATTTTACAGGCCAGAGGATTGATGGATGCGGGGGAGTTTGTCGGCTTTGTGCGCAAGGCCAAACCGATTTTTATTCAACGCTATCCCTTTTTGCGCGTGGCCCCCAGTGATAGCCTAGAAGGATTTTTGTTCCCAGACACCTATTTTATTGCGAATGGCTCAGATCCGAGCATGATTGTGGATATGGCACTGCATCGATTCCAAGAGAAGATTATCGGGGCCTGGGAGGCCGATGGTGGGGATATGAAAGACAAGTATGGGTTCTATCAAATCTTGACGATGGCCTCAATGCTGGAGATGGAGGCCCAACGCCAGTCCGAATTGCCCATTATTGCCTCGGTCTTTTATAACCGATTATCGCGTGGGATGCCCTTGGCGTCTGACCCCACCGTGTTGTATGCGATGGGGCTGATGACCAAAGCCGTGGTGACCTATTCTGATGTGGCCATTGATTCCCCGTATAATACCTATCGCCAAAAAGGATTCCCCCCGACCCCGATTTCGTCGCCTGGGTTGGCGGCGTTTCGAGCGGCCTTGCATCCAGGTCATTCCGGCTATTTATTTTTTGTAGCGGATGGGCAGGGTGGGCATCATTTCACCCAGACCTACCAACAGCACCTCGCCGCCCAACGGGGCTCTGTTGGAAAATAGCCGATCCATCCATTTTTTGCTCAGCTCATTTAGAAGAACTTAGTGCTTGGATCGCCAACCCCACCCCACCCCCAACCCCTCCCCATTCCCGTTGGGAATAGAGAGGGGAGCTTGAATTTAGCCCTTTTTAGTGGGGTTCCCCTCTCTATTTTGAAAAAATGGGGAGGGGCTTAGGGGTGGGGTGGGCTGTGGCGGCTAGCTCCACCGCGCTTTGGCGAGCATAAGGCGTAGGCGTTCTTCTAAAGCGACTGCGCGGACCCACCGTCCACGGGGGGAGAGGCTTTGTTCGGTGCCGCTGCATAATTCTTTGAGTCGGCGTTCGACATACTTGTTTGCAGTGGCTAATTCATCACCGCAAGCGAAGGGAACGTAGACTGTTTCTGTCAGATGTCTTGAGAGTGCGGGTGGGCCGCCATTGAACCCGAGTAGATTGCCGATGCCGAAGGGCAGGTGTTGTGCGTGCGGGGCAAGCTCCAGAATCAGGTCCTCATTGTGGGTGCAGGGGAGATACAGGGCTTTACCTGTGCTTGCGAGGGGCACTACATAGTCCCGGGTTGCCCGAAAGGCCGCTAGGGTGTCTGCTTTGTTCTGAAAATAAGCCTCCGGATTTTCTTTGCGATCGCCGGTATAGGAGCCTAGTACGGCTTTGAATCCGAGGGGATGCGTGCAGCTGTCTGGGCGGTTTTCAAAGTAGGCTCGGGTCCGCGCGACGGCGTCTCTGCGGGTATGCTGAATGGTGGGCATTACGCTGGGGTAGTGGTAGGCGAGCTGGGTGACAATCGGCCACATGGTTTTTTCGACTTTGGCGGTCTCGGCGTCAATGATCATCACTTTTCTATGATCAGCCGCGGTTTGGGCAAGTACTTTTAACGTGGTTTGGAGCCATAGAATGGCCTGGGGGTATTTTTGGGGATTGGCAATGACTTCTTCGGGTAAATAGGCGGTTGGTTTGACGGCGAAGAGCTTAACATCGGGGTGCTGGGCCAAGGCCATGTTCATGGCTTCGGCTTTTCGCGCTGATGCACTGGGTTCGGCCCAGGTGCCTGACGACGGCATAGCGTCCATTTCTCGGGGATAATCATAGACGGCGGATTTAATTCCAAGGGCCCAAACTTTGGCAATGACGTCTTCCAAATCTTTGCCGGTGGCGACAAACAGTGATACTACCGGTTTTACAGCGGCTCGGGCGAGCGTTCCGACAAGGTTGTCTTGCGCTGCACGTGGGAGGGCAACTGTTGCGGCTTTGACGGCAAACTTGGTTTCCGCCAATTGTAGCAGGGCTGTATCGGTCAGGAGTCTGGACGTGGAGGTGTTTCTGAACGCTTTTTCGGCTAATTTTGGATCATAAGGCGGTTTGGGATGTGCATTCTGTGCCTTTGGCGTGGTATGAAGGTGGGCTGTTTGGGGGGCTCTGGCGCTACTGGCTGTTCTTGCTATTCTTGCTACGCTAGGGAGTTCACCTAGTAATGGTCTGACCACTCCTGTAAGCCCTCTGGTGGCCATACGATTCTCCTACTATTGGTTTTTGGGGATTTTTGTTGAATGCTCAAGCAAATTTGAATAGCCAAAGTATAGCAAAAAACCTAAAAAAGAGAAGGATGTTTACATTGTCTTTTGTGTCATCCCCAGCGCTTACCTTTGTCATTCCCACGCACGCCTCCTCCTTCGCCAAGGCTTCGGCGGACACGTGCGCGGGAATGACAAAACGATTGGTCATGTGGTCCCGAAGGTTTTCTCTGGCAATGCCTTTAAGCTCTTTGTGATCACCTGGCTTTAAGCCAAACGTTGCCTCGTGAATTTCAGCAGTGAGTCTTCTCGGATAGCGATG
>JAHFCZ010000066.1 GCA_023249285.1 bacterium
TGCCAAGGGGGTCGTGAGCATTGGGATTGGGAATCGAGTTTCAAGACGGGGCTTGGCCCAAATGAGGGCGAATGTGGCTGCAAATGAGAGCTGGAATCCCACGTCAAAAATACACCAGGGATTGAGCCAGAGGAGGGGCATCGCTGCGAGCGTCATCAGGTAAAGTGCGGGGGTGTTGTGGCCAAGGCTTTTGGCGATAAATGCCAGGGTGCCCATCCCTATGGCCCTTGCAATCGAGGGTCCCCCGCCACTGACCCCATAAAACAAGGTGTAGGCGATCCCCAAGACGGCGCCTGAGGCGAAAAAGGGGAGTCGTAAGGTGCTTAAGAGGGTGAGAATGCTGGTGCTGAGCAGTGCGACTTGTGCGCCGGACACGACCAGGAGGTGTGTGAGTCCGAGGGTCTGAAATTCGGAGGCCCAGTCTTCGGGCGTGTCACTGTCTTGGTTGCCAAATACAAACCCGAGCAACACATCACTGTAAGGTGCAGGGATGAGGCTGTGATTGTTGGCGACGATGCGTTGGTGGAGTTGCCAGGTCAAGCGGCGAATGGACCAGGGGCTGGGCGGGTAATGTTTGAGGATTTTGACTTTGGTGAGGGTACCTAAAATGCCCTGGCTCTGACCGTAACGGTGGGCGTCAAATTCGCCGGGATTGGTGGGTGGGTCAAAGGGATAGAGCTTGGCAAGAATATCCAATTGTGTGCTGGGTTCAAATGGTGGCCCATTTTGTGGGCGCCAGCGATAGCGGACCCCGTTTTCATCTGCAACCAGGTATCGCAGGTGGGGGTGGGTGATGGTATTTAGGATGGTCAGGTGATGGGTGGTGATCGGCCATGTTTTGAGTGTGAGG
This sequence comes from bacterium, assembly GCA_023249285.1. Taxonomy (GTDB): domain Bacteria; phylum Margulisbacteria; class Marinamargulisbacteria; order SXXA01; family JAHFDB01; genus JAHFCZ01. The sequence continues at coordinate 851 of JAHFCZ010000066.1, forward strand.
GTCGTCGTTTTTGAAATGACATATATTCTGGTAAATATTAAAAATAAACTTGCTAAACTAAATAATATTTGATATTTTAAGCGAATAATTGTATTGGTCATTTATCTAAAATATCATAAATTAACTTACAATTAATACATCAAGAAATATCGATAAATAATACATCCGGATTTTGTCGATCTGAATACATATAAGACTAAAGGATATTTCAAAACAGAGCCAAAAGGTGGGGGGAGGTGACCGGTCATGGATCTATTTTCTTCGGTATTCGCACAAACAGATGATGTGCTCTATCTCGGTGGGTTGTTCTTCCTGAAGGTGAACTTGATCCAGAGACGGGATCCCATGGTTGAGAATGTGTTAGAGGGGCTCTACGATTCCGTCAGTTTCAACTGAATGGCTCATCTGAGTCATTTTCGCATTCCTCATTTGGAAGAACCAAACCGTGTCAACCCCACCCCTGGCCCCTCCCCATTTTTTCAAAATAGAGAGGGGAACCCCACTAAAAAAGACTAAATTCAAGCCCCCCTCTCTATTCCCAACGGGAATGGGGAGGGGTTAGGGGGTGGGGTTGAATGGTGGGGTGGCTATCACAAGTCTTCTTCCTGAATTTTCTTGCCCACTTTTTGAAGACGCGTCTGGCACAGAATGAGTGCCACAATGACCATGGTGCCGCCTAAAACCAGATTGGGGGTGAGGGGTTCGTGTAGCCAAATCACCCCCGTGATAATCGTCACTAGGACCTCAAAATAGGACAATAACGAGGCATGAGAGGAGGGGATCTTGGCCAGGGCGGAGAAAAAGAGCGTGAACCCTAAAATGCCTACCGTGAAGGCATAGGCACTGGCAAACACAATTTTGCCGGCGGGTACGGTCATCAAGAGCCAGGGGATGGCCGGTAGCGCGATGAGGGCACCGATCGCATTTTGGAAGAATACGCCTTCCGCTTGGGAGTAATACGGCGATTCTGCCTTGTAGATAATGATGGTGACGGCCGTGATCATGGATGTTCCTAGCATGACCAGGAGGCCCCAGAGGTCATGGCTGTGCCAGGTGAAGGGCTGAGAGGATTCGATGATGATAATGCCCAGCATCGCGAGCACAAGTGTGAAAATGAGGGGCTTGGTGAGCTTTTCTTTGAGCATTAGACTCGCAAAAAGCGTGACAAAGAGTGGCCACGTATAAAGTGCCAGAATCCCATTTCCCACAGAGGTGAGGCTGAATCCCAAAAAATAGCCGATCACCCGCACGACATTGAGTACGGAGGCAATGACCATCCATTTTCGCCATCTAGACCAAGGGTTAATGCCTTTGAAAAAATGGAGATAGACCCAGGTGACCAAGGTCGGAATGAGGACACGAATGACGCTGAGTTCCAGGACTGGCAACTGGATTTTTTTAATAAAAAGGCCGTTGGTTCCCCAAATTAAACCAGCGAGTAGAACGTGGGCATAGGGTGAATTGACCATAGATCTTGGGCCTTATTTCGGGTACGTGTTGGGGTCTTTGGCATCAAAGAGGTAGAGAAAAGGCATTTGGATAAGCGGGGCTGGGCCTTGGGTGAGGATACTCGAAAAACAGGCGGCGATAAAGGGCGCTTTCATGCCCAACATGTAGATCATGGGCTTGGCGTAAGGGTAGGGGGTGAACTTACCTTTTACTTTTTTGCCCATGGGCATGGTTTGGAAATTGCCTTGGCCTTTGAGGAGGAGGAGGGTGGCGGCTTGGTAGGCAGCCTTGTAGGCCTCGGAGGCATGGGGGAGGTATTTGCCGGCGACAATGGATTCCGTATTAAAAATCATGAGCTGGCCTTGGTCTCGGTATGGCGTTAGATGCGCGAGCTCGGGGTGGGTCAGCAGATGGATGAGCTCGGGATAGGTCATGTCGTTGAGGACGGGTTGGGCCTTGGCACCGAGAATGATCCGATGCCCTTGTTTGAGCAAAATTTCAATGAAAATGAGATCGAGTAGTACCTCGCCGGCGTTGTCGAGCTCGTAGAGGATGGTTTGCGGGGTGGAGAGCTTTTGTTTGACTTGGCGGAGCTGGAAATAGGGGTTGTGGTGGAGGTTGAGTTGGAGCGGCTCGAGATCTTCTAGGAGGGTGTTGGCTTCCTCAATAAAGCCCACGAGATGTTCGGCAGCGTTATCCTCCACGCAGTCTATCCAATTGGCCCTGATGGCCAAAAAACAGGCCAATTCAAAGGCTGTGGGATGGGAGAGGACTTCGGGGCGAATGGCTTTGTACAGTTTCAGGCAGGTCATCGTATGGGCCTTTTTCATGGGGCCGTAGATATCGACTGGGAGCTCCAGATGCGTGCAAAAGATCTTCAGGGTTTCATTTAAAAAATAATAGAGGTCGGTAAAAGTGGCGTGACGAATACTGGCTGGTGGCTTTTGGGTGAGGCGGGTAAAGGGCGTAATGAGTTGGGCTTGGAGGTCAGGATTGAGGGCCTTGGGCGCCTGGTGGTGGTGGGCCAAATCGGCCAAATATTTGGTCTGGATTTTGTGGGTGATGGTGTTTTGGATTTGGGGCCAAACGAGAGAGTTCCAAAGTTTGGGGAGAGGTGCGAGGCGTTGGTTGGCCCATTTGCGAAAGGGGGTGGGGGCGAATTGGTGGAGCTTTAAATAATCTGGGAGAAGGGGAAAGGATTCGCCTTGTGGATGGAGCCACGGAAAGGAAAAGGCTTGGTCCTTGTGTTTCTGGGTGCGATCGATAAATTGGTGGAAAAGGGCTTCGAGTTGGTGGTAGAGGTTGCTCATACCCGAACCGGGAGGATCATGAAGGGGATCCCCTTTCGGTAGAGCTTCTCTTGGACGGTGAAGACCACCGAGTTATGGAGCCATTTGGTAAATAGAGAATCTTCGGGGAATACGAGCTGCCCGCCAAAGAAAATAGCGTGGGGGAATTTGCCTAAGATGTTCGGAGCGGCGTTTGTGATTTCCTCGGCAATGTCGAGGCCACTGATGCTGATGCCTTCGGCGTAGTAGCCGTAACTGGTCATGAGGTCGACATAGCGTTGGATATCGGTTTGAGATTTGCGCTGTAGTCGTTCGACTTCGTCTTCACCTTTGAAAATCCCAGCATCAATGAGGCCAACTTGGAGAAAGACGAAGTTGGTGTAAATCCCGGGGAACGCTTCATGGATTTGGGATAGGGTGTGGAGTCCGAGGCCGGTGAAGCCATTGACCAGCAAGACGGCTGTGCGGTCTTTGGGATTGCAAGCGCCTTGGAGGTTCACGGGATTGGTGGGGATAAATTCTGGGGTATTCATCTGGGTCATAATTTTGTCGAGTTTGCGCAGTTGGATGGCGGTATTGAGGTAGTGGCGTTTGATTAACATCATCAACCCAATGAGGGAGCCTGTCATGAGGAGTGTAATCCAGCCACCTTGGTTAAATTTGAGGATGATCATGGAGACCAAAATACAAACAGTGAGGATGAGCCCCGTGCCATTGATGAGGACTTTTTGGATCCAGTCTTTGTATTGTTTGCGTTTTTCTATCCAAAATTTGGTCATGCCCCACTGAGAAAGGACGAAGGTAATGAACACGTTGATGCTGTATAACACGATCAAAAACTCGACGGAGCCATGGGTGAGTACCATGGTAATGAGGGCGGCAATTCCCATCATCAATACCCCTTTTTGGGTGACCAATCGATCGGAGAGCATGGCGAATTTGGAAGGGAACCATCGGTCGAGTGCCATATTGGACAGGACGCGAGGTCCGTCAAAGAATCCCGTTTGGGCCGCGACAAATAAAATAGCGGCTTCAGAAACGAGGGTGATGAGGGTAAAAATATGGCCGAAAGGAACGGGCCAGCTTTGGGTGATGCCTTCCAAAAGCAAAGCGTTGAGGGTTTTGCCGGCATGGGGGACGATGTTGAGAAAAATGTAGGCGAGCATGAGGCCTATGACCATGAAGGACAACGAGAGGGTCATGTAGAGCATGGTGCGCTTGGCCGTTTGAACCCGGGGCTCGCGCAGAATCGCCACCCCGTTACTGATGGCTTCGATCCCGGTGTAGGTCCCGGCTCCCATGCTGTAGCCGCGTAAAATCAAGAAAAGCATGCCTAAAACACCTAGGTCAGCTGAGGCCTGACGGACTTGGGCATGGGTGTTGTGGATGACCTCGCCTAGCCCGTTGGTGTGGTGGATGAGGGCGTAGAGAATCACGAAGGCGTGGGTGCCGATAAACACGAGGAAAATGGGGATGAGCGGGGTCACGCTCTCTTTGGCGCCGCGTAAGTTGAGTATAATCAAAATAAAAATCCCAATGAGGGCCACCATAATCTTGTATTGGTGCCATTCGGGGGGGAGGAAGCTAAAAATAGCGTCCGCGCCGCTGGCGATGGAAATGGTGATGGTGAGGACATAGTCAATGAGGAGTGCTGAGCCCGAAATCATGCCCATGGTGGGGGAGAGGAGCTTACTTGCGACGACATAGCCGCCCCCGCCATGCGGGAATTTTTCGATGATTTGGCTGTAGCTTTGGCTGATGACAAAAATGGTGAAGACGGAGGCGAGGGCGACAAAAATAGCGAGATAGGGGTAGTGCTGGAGGGTGGTGAAGGCTTCTGCAGGACCGTATACGGAAGAAGATAGCCCGTCCGAGCCTAGGCCGACCCAGGCGAAAAAGGCGATGAGGGAGACGTGATGCAGAATGCCTTTGTCGAGAGGGTTTAGGGATTTTCCGATGAAGATGCGTTTAAAAATGTTGCTGGTTTTTCGGAGTCGGTTACGCATGGTGGGGCATCATATCTTTGATCACCTGTTCGATCAAGGTAAGGGGTATTTCGGCGGTGGTGATGACCTGTCCGATCTCTTGGGGGAAGATCCATCGAATGGCATTATGGCGCACTTTTTTGTCGGAATAGAGCTTGTCGATTAGGGCGGGTACGGAACAAGGGTGAATGTGACGGTCAAAGCCCAACTCTTCCAAGAGGGTTTCGAGGGTGGCTAGGGTGTGTAGGTCGCAGTAGCCCAAGGCACGGGCCATCCGGGTGGCCCCGAGCATTCCCAATGCGATCGCTTCGCCGTGGGAATAGTGGGTGTAGTGAAATTCGGCCTCGATGGCGTGGCCTAACGTGTGTCCAAAGTTAAGTATTTCTCGTAAATTTGATTCTTTCTCGTCTTTTGAAACGACCTTGGCTTTACACTCAGCAGAGAGGTAGATCAGGGTTTCCCAGAGGTGGGGATTGGTGTCATAGTCGAATTTGGAAATCGTTTCGAGATGGTTTTGGAGGATGGCGATGATGTCTGGATTTTGGATGAACCCATATTTGAGGATTTCTGCAAGGCCACTTTTCCATTCAACGGCGGGGAGCGTGCGCAGCGTTTCGGGGTCAATGGCCACCAATTGGGGTTGATAGAAGGTGCCGATGAGGTTTTTTCCTAAAGGATGATTGACGCCAGTTTTCCCGCCGATCGCGGCGTCGACTTGCGCGAGTAGGGTGGTGGGGATTTGGGCAAACTTAATGCCTCTGAGGTAAATGGAGGCGAGAAATCCGGTAATATCTCCCACCACGCCGCCGCCCAAGGCCAAGAGCCCATCAATGCGTTCAAAGCGAAGGGGAATAAGTTGGTCCAGGAGGCTGTGAATGGTGTCGAGAGATTTGGTGGTTTCGCCTTGGGGTATGGTAAACACATGTACGTCCCAGCCGGCCTCGATCAGGGCGTTTTTGAGGGGGGTGGCATAAGATGAGATCAGGTTGGGTTGGGTAATAATGCCCAGACGTTTGCCCAAGAAAAGGGGCTTGAGCAGTGTTGGGAGTTGGGCCAGGAGAGTCGGTTGAATGTGGATCGTGTAGGGGGGTGTGGTTTTGACGCTGATCGGGTCCATGATGCGTTAGCTGCCTTTCTGGGTTGCCAGGATTTGAGTGGCGATTTGTGCCGGTGCCAACCCGTCAGTTTGAATGATGTGGTGCGCGCAGGCTTGGTAAAGTGGCTGACGTGCTTTGCTCAGCGCAATTAGTTTTTCAGCTTTGTTTTGGGATGGCAAGAGGGGGCGATCGGTATCAAGTGCGAGGCGTTGGAGGTGGGTGTCGAGGCTGGCTTGGAGCCAAAATACGGTCCCGATTTCGCGTAAAATTCGACCATTTTCAGGGGTGAGCACGATGCCACCGCCGGTGGCGATAATATGGGGGGGGATCTCACGCATTGACTGACACAATGTGGCTTCATAGGTGCGCCAAGCGGCTTCGCCCTCGGTCTCAAAGATTTGGGCCACGGTTTTACCCAGTTGTTTTTCGAGGGCTTGGTCCGTGTCCATGAATGGGAGCTGGGTGAGGTGGCTGAGCTCGCGGCCTACTGTCGTTTTGCCGGATCCCATCATGCCGATGAGAATGATGTGGCTATTCAACCGTGACGCTCTTGGCCAGATTCCGGGGTTGATCCACATCGCATCCGAGCTGGGTGGCGATCTCATAGGCCAGGATTTGGAGCGGGACGGCCACCAAAATGGGGGTGAGATCTTCGGAAACGTCAGGAATCGTAATCAGATCATCTGCATATTTGGGGAGTTCAGTATCGCTTTCAGAGGCCACGATAATGGTGCGCCCTTTCCGGGACCGGACTTCCTGAATATTGGAGAGCATTTTTTCGTAGGTGTGGGTCTTGGGAGCAATGCAGACGACAGGGAGCTTGGAATCAATCAAGGCAATGGGGCCATGTTTGAGCTCACCTGCGGGGTAGCCCGTGGCGTGAATATAGGAGATTTCTTTGAGCTTCAGCGCGCCTTCAAGGGCAGAGGGATAGTTGACGCCACGGCCAATAAACAAAAATTCTTGGCTGTTGGCATATTTTTTGGCGATGGCTTTGATTTTATCGGTTTGGGCTAAGATATGCTCAATGTGGTCGGGAATGCGTTTGATTTCCGAGATTTTCTCGGCGAGTTCTTGGGGAGAAATTAACTTTTTGATACGCCCCATATGGAGGCTAAATAAATACATGGCCACGAGCTGAGCGACGTAGTTTTTGGTGGAGGCGACGCCCACTTCTTGGCCGGCGTAGCTGTACATTACCCCATCGGATTCTCGGTCAATCGAGCTGCCTTTGACGTTGACCAGGGCGAGCACTTTGAAGTACTTGCTTTTGGCTTCTCGCAAACAGGCCAACGTATCGGCGGTTTCTCCGGATTGGGAGAGCGCGAGGACGACATCGTTACCGTGGGTGAGCATTTGGCGGTACCGGAATTCGGAGGAGATATCCACTTCGGTCAAAATTCGAGCGTAGTTTTCCATGAGGTATTTGGTGTAAAGCCCGGCATGCCAGGAGGTCCCGCAGGCTTGGATAATGATGCGGGTGATGGAGGCGAGGTCTTTTTGGCCGAGCTTGATATGCTTGAGTTTGATTTGTTTATCCGCGACGACCATTTTGGAGATAAGTTGGCGGATGACGTTGGGCTGCTCAAAAATTTCCTTGAGCATAAAGGTTTCGTAGCCGGACTTTTCTTGGGTCAGGGCATCCCAACGAATGTGTTGAGATTTTTTGGTAATGGCCTTGCCGTTGATGATCTTGTAAGTGACTTTGCTGGGGGTGATAACGGCCAATTCATCGTCTTCAAGCAGTACAATTTGCTTGGTGTGCGGCAAAATCGCGTTAATGTCCGAGGAGACGAGGTTTTCACCTTTCCCTAGGCCGATAATGAGGGGGCTACCATGACGACAGACCACGATTTTATCCGGTTCAGCCTCGGCAATGGCGGCGATCGCGTAGCTGCCTTTGAGGTGAGTGGTGGCGGATTCGACGGCTTGGACTAGTCCAAGATCCATGTAGGATTCGATTAAGTGCGCGACAATTTCGGTGTCCGTATCTGAGCGGAAAATATGCCCGTTTTTGATGAGTTCTTCTTTGAGGACACTGAAGTTTTCGATAATGCCGTTATGGACGATGGCCACTTTTTTATTGGGGCCCAAGTGGGGGTGTGCATTCATTTCATTGGGTTCGCCGTGGGTGGCCCAGCGGGTGTGTCCGATCCCGATGCTGCCTTTGATGGACAGGTTTCTGAGCATTTTTTCAAGCTCACGGATTTTCCCGGTTTTTTTCCAATAACTGAGCTCCCCATCCGAGATAATGGCAATCCCAGACGAGTCATAGCCACGATAGCTTAGTCGTTCGAGGCCGACCAGGAGGATAGATTCGATATTTTTAGGGCCAGCATAACCGATAATTCCGCACATAGGGTTTTGTGTCTTTCAGACCTTAGTATTTTGAATTCCAGGATGGGAATTATATCAGATTTTAGTT
>JAHFCZ010000145.1 GCA_023249285.1 bacterium
TACAGCGGTGCCATAATGAAGGGCGTGAGTGAGGACGTGGGTGGTCGCTTGTTCCCAAGGAATCAATGCACCGTTTTTCCAGATATAGGGTGAGGGTTTCATCGCGATAGGCTCCTTTTGCTCCAAAGTTGGGGCTATTTTAACATGAAGATGCGGCTCTGTGCGATGACCCCTTTTTGCCATGGGGTTTTGACCCATTGACCGGGTTTTGCGCTGGTCAGGGGGGTGCCCTCGAGGGTGGTGAGCGTGGTGGGGGTGAAGGGGAGATGCTGGTGTTTGGGGGTGACAATGGTGTAGGTTTGGCCGACTTGAAGTGGTTGTTTGACCTCCAGAAGCATGTCTTTTTTCTTTTCAAAATCCACGAGAATGGCCACCGGGGTTTCAGGATGGGCGTCCCAGGCTTGGTCTCGGTCCTGGTCGGTGAGATTGGCCTTGAAAAACCCAGGCTTGAGGGGGCGTCTTGCGGCTTGAGTGAGGGCTGCGAGGGTGTCCGGATTGAGGGGGGTTCCACTGCGGGCATCGGCAAAGAGTGTTAGGCCATTTTGAAGATACTCGGGGGATTCGCCACGACCGTCAATGAGCCAAGCGGTCAGGTTGAGATCTTTGAGTTCGGCGGCTACGGCCAGGAGGGACCGATCGAAATACAGGTACATCAAATGGCCGTGGGGGTTGTCATAAAAAGGGTATTTTCGGCCAGGATACTCCAGATCATAGGCGGTTTTAATCAGGATTTCGTCGGTATTTTCGGCAAAGGCCATGTAGCGTCTGGCGGAATATTGAATCAATATGGGGCCTAAGACTTGGATTTCAAATTCGGTTGAAAATTTGGTTTGGAGGTGACGAATCTGGGCGACGGGCATTTCGTTGCTGAGGACTTGGCGGGCAAAGAAATTGGCATAAAATTGCAGGCTTTCGAGGTTTTGGTTGCCGGTTTCGGTGGCAAGATGGAGGGTGAGGTTCGGGTTTTGGGTCTTGAGCCAGGTGGCGAGGCCCGGGTCTTGCAGACGTAGGGTGGAAACCTGGGCTTTTTCGAGGGTTTTTAAGAGCTGGGAAATGAGGGGGAAATGCCGGTGATGCACCAAAATATCGAGGTTGAAAGAGAGTGCAATCCCAGGGAAAGCTTTTCGTGCGGCTTCGGCAAGGGGGATGAGGTGATCAAACCCGGGTTGAATCGTGGTGTCGTAGCTCCTTAAAGAGAGCTTGGGGTCCTCCAAAATGAGGTGGTCGAGGGGGTGGTTTTGAAGGGTTTTGAGGGTGTCGAGGTTGCTACAAAAGGTGACAAGCTGGGTCATGCGTGGATGGGATCCCAGTCTTTGAGGACGGGTTCGTAGCCTTTCAGTTGCAAGAGGGCCATGATTTCATTGAGCGAACGGTGGTCGGCGGTTTCAAATTGTTGTTCGGTGCCTTCTTTGCCCAAGTAGCCTCCAGGTGCGGTGTTGGACTCGGCGGACATGGTGGTGATCCCCAAGGGGATGAGCGCATCGCGTAACGCTGGGGCCTCGCGGGTGGATAAGGTAATGCCACAGTCTGGAAATACGAGTCGAAAGGCACAAATGAGCTGTACAAAATCCCGATCGGAGATGGGGTGCTCTGGGGTGAATTCGCCGACCATGTCTTGGATACGGGGGAAGGAAACGGCATATTTGTTTTGCCAGTAAGTTTGGGAGAGGTAGTGTAAATGTTGGGCCAGGGCCAAGGCCTCGTAGCGCCACTCATACAGGCCCATCAACGTGCCAATGTTGATCCGATAAAACCCGGCATTTCCCCCACGATCAGGGGTGTCGAGCCGGTAGGTGTAGTTCCGTTTTTTGCCGCGGGTGTGATAGCGGGCATAGGCCTCAGGGTGATAGGTTTCTTGGTACACGGTGAGGCTGTCGGCCCCACTTTGGGTCATGCGGTGATAATCGGGGGTGTCTAAGGGCTGGATTTCAATGCCAATTGAGGCAAAATGAGGACGTAAAAGTCCAATTGCCTCGGCGATGAATTGGATACTGGATTTATCGGCCTCGCCGGTGAGGAGCAATAGGTGCTGAAAGCCTTTTTGTTTGAGGTGCAGGCCCTCTTTGAGGATTTCATCGGGGCTGAGCACAATGCGTTTGTAGTCGTTTTCCATGCTGAATCCGCAGTACGAGCAGGAGTTATAGCAGACATTGGCCAGGTACATCGGGACAAACAGCTGCATGGTTTTGCCGAAGCGTTGCTGGGTGATGCGATGGGCATGTTGGGCCAATTCTTCCAATAGTGGGCTCATGGCGGGTGAGAGTAAAACAGGGAGATCTGCGAGCGTCCATTGGGTTTTTTGAAGGATGGATTGCGCTTGGGTAGCGGTGGTTTGGGTGCATTGCTCCACCAGACGTTCTACCCAAAGGGAGTCAAAAATTTGAGAAAAAGAGCTAGCCATGATGCGCTTTGAGTCTATCTGAGATCCAAACTTTGATAAGCGCAGTTCTTGCTATGCCGATACGGTTGGCTTCTAGGTCAATTTGTCTGAGTAATGCAATAGGGATATCTATGTTGATCCTTTGGATGGGATGGCTTGTCTTTAAGTTTTTTAGATCTAGATATTCTGTAAGATCCGTTTCTCCTTCATCGAATAAACGATCAAATTCTTCGGTGGTTATGGTTTTGGGAGTTTTAGATTTTTTCATTAATTTGTTAAAAACCCAGTCAGTGGGGAGGAGGCGTGGGCGGTGGTTTGGCGGGCAGGAATACCAGCAAGATAGGCTTCTCGGCCGGCTTGGACGGCGAGCCGGAAGGCGTTGGCATAGGCGACAGGGTTGGGGGAGGTGGCAATGGCGGTGTTGACCAGGACCGCATCTGCACCCAGCTCCATGGCTTCGGCGGCCTGC
>JAHFCZ010000146.1 GCA_023249285.1 bacterium
TTACTGCAACAACGCACTAAACACCATCAACCCTGTAAAAATCACCAATAACCGCCCTGTACTTCCGAGGACGGGGTTGAGATCCGGGCCATCCAGCGTCCATACTTTTCGAATTTGAGGAATGGCAAAAACCAGGGTGAGCATCGGCAAGATGACACCAGGTAGCAATGCCGCAACCAGGACTGCGATCGTATACTCCCAGCGCACAAAAGTCGCCCCAAATCGAACTGCCAGTGTGTTTTTGTTGGCGAGCTTGTCTTGCTTGCGATCCCGTAAATTATTCACGGCCAAGACCGCCATGGCATACAGCCCCACGCTTACCCCCATCCCAAACGCATCGGGGCTCCACACCTGGGCCTGGACATAATACGTGCCCATCACGGCCACCGGGCCAAAAAAGAGGAAGGCAAACACATCTCCCAATCCCAAGTACCCCAACGGCCATGGGCCGCCGGTGTATAGAATGCCCGCCAAGATGGATAAAACGCCGATCCAGACGATGGGCCATCCCCCGCAATAGACGAGATAGAGCCCCACTGCTGCGGCCCCGCTAAAGGCCAAAATGAAGGCTGTTTTCATTTGGGACGGCGTTACCCATCCGGCTTGCGTGGCACGGGTCGGTCCTAGTCGATCCTCAGTGTCGGCCCCTTTTTTGAAGTCAAAGTAATCGTTGGCAAAATTAGTCCCGATTTGGATGAGCATGGCCCCCACCAACGCGGCCAAGGCGGCGAGTGGCTGAAACGTGCCCTCTTGAATGGTGAGAAAGGTCCCTAAAATAACCGGACAAATCCCCACCGCCAAGGTCTTGGGACGGGCGGCTTGGATCCAAATTTGGAGGACGTTAGGCTTCATAAACTCATCCTTCCGGTCAGGCCATAGACTTGGGTTGTGCTTGAGGGCTCATAACTGGGGACTCCGGAAAGATTCTGAACGTCACTGGCATTGAAGCTATAAAAATGAATCCAGGGTGTAATCGACACGCTCTGATCGGCATTCAACGTGAGCGTCAGCGGACACTCCACACGATACCCTATCCCGCCATGCATACCAAAAACTACATTTTCAGATTCAAAATGCATAAAAGCAATCGGCATATATTCCAGCCCCGCCTTGATCCCTAAATTCAGATTTTTTATGACCTGAATGTCCCAATGCGGGCCGACAAACACGGATATCCAGCCGTAATTTTCGATATATTGATTGGAGACATTTCGTCGCCAATACTTTAAAGATCCGCCCCAAAACCAAGTTTGCTCTTCTTTTTCAACACTGAGCGCGGCCAACACAAGGTCGCTGGGTGCACTGCTATTGTAAGCTATTTTACCCATTCCCCCTTGCAAGGTCGCTGTCCAGGGCCCCGTCCATCGACATTCCAAATATGGGACCTGGCCGTGCTCAAAACTGCGCAAAGGCGGGGTCACCGATTCGTTGTAGTCGAATAAATAGGTACCCAAGCCGATCTCCAAATGAGAAGGCTGCGGGGCAGCGAGGAGTGACGAGCTAAAACCAAGTATAAAAATGAGGAGCCAGGTTTTTTTGAAAATCATGGGGTTTTGAGGGTCATTATGGTACACTAAAGGGCTCAATACAAGGAGGATTTTGTGATGGTATTTGATCTAGACCACATTCGCTCTCTTTACGCTGCACTTCCTGGACGTATTCAAGCGGCGCGTCAGCTCCTCGGCCGTCCGTTGACCCTCACCGAAAAAATTCTCTACGCTCATTTGTCAGGCCCACTCCCCGCTTCGCCGTACCAACGCCAAGGGGATTATGTGGATTTCAATCCGGATCGCGTGGCCATGCAAGATGCGACGGCCCAAATGGCCCTTCTTCAATTTATGCAGGCCGGACGCAACGCCACTGCAGTCCCCACGACCGTCCACTGTGACCACCTCATTCAAGCCGAAATTGGGGCCAGTGAAGACCTCAGTCACTCCATTACTGAAAACCAAGAAGTCTATGAGTTTCTGTCCTCGGTCAGCTCCAAATATGGGATCGGATTTTGGAAACCGGGTGCGGGGATTATCCACCAAGTGGTCCTGGAAAACTATGCGTTTCCTGGGGGAATGATGATCGGGACGGATTCCCATACTGTGAATGGGGGTGGCTTGGGCATGGTTGCCATCGGGGTCGGCGGCGCTGATGCCGTGGATGTCATGGCCGGATTGCCTTGGGAGCTCAAATTCCCTAAATTAATTGGGGTGCATTTGACCGGAAAACTGTCGGGGTGGACGGCGGCCAAAGATGTGATCTTAAAGGTTGCGGGGATCTTGACGGTTGAAGGGGGAACCGGGGCTATTTTAGAATATTTTGGGCCAGGTGCGCAGAGCCTCTCCTGCACCGGTAAGGGCACGATTTGTAATATGGGTGCCGAGATCGGGGCGACTACCTCCCTCTTTGGATACGATGATGCGATGCGCCGGTATTTACAAAGTAGCCACCGCGAAGAAGTGGCCCAGCTGGCGGACGGTATTGCGGAACATTTACAAGGCGACCCGCAAGTCTATGCCCATCCCCAAGATTACTTTGACCGGATTATTGAAATTGATTTGAGTACCTTGGAGCCCCATATCAATGGTCCTTTTACACCAGATAAAGCCTGGCCCTTGTCTCAATTTGCAGCAGCCGTTCGGGCCAATGCGTACCCAGAGGTCTTATCCGTGGGATTGATCGGGTCTTGCACCAATTCGTCGTACGAGGATTTGGATCGTGCGGCCTCGATTGCCCGACAAGCGTTATCACACGGCGTGAAAGCCCATGCGGAATTCACCATCACACCCGGCTCGGAACAAGTGCGTGAGACGATTGAACGCGACGGGCAATTAACCGCCTTTACTGGCATTGGGGG
>JAHFCZ010000067.1 GCA_023249285.1 bacterium
TCCCTGCCCCACTACTTATTGTCGCACCTTCCCCACTTAATCGGCCCTTGTTTCCAAATACAATCCCATTTCCCGCTTGCATATCCACACCCACCACCGTCTCATCATACGTCTTTGTTGTTTCGGTTTGCCCCTTGTATCCTGTGCTGCTACTTGCGCTCATCTTACTCAGGTCTATGCTCAGGCTGATCCCAGCAAATCCGCTCTCGCTGTGGCTTCTCTCTTTACTGTCCGTATTCGTCACTTTCTCCAAATCGACATTCCCATCCCCTAAAAATGCGATCGTCCCGGTCAAGCTCTTTAGCTTGCTCCCTTGTATCCGCTGATCACCGGTAAACTCGCTTACTTGTGTCCCCACTGTTGTGTTCTCGTTGACCTCGTTACTCTTCGCTCGCCCTTTCACACTGTCTTGCGTCTTTGTAATATCCCCAATCTTCAAAAATCCACCAATATTTAGCCCTGTGCTATGCTCGCTATGGTTATCTACCATACTCAATAGCTCCGTCTTTAACTCGTTCTTATTCAGCCCGCTCTCATACAACGTGCTTGCATTGATCGCCACACCTTGCTTATTGATATCGCCCTGCGTCCCCAAACTTTTATCCCCGCTTTTGATCATTACATTTTTCCCGCTGATTACAGCCTTATCCACACTCTCTACATACTTCTCCGTATGTTCTACATTATGATGTGTGATGCTGAACAACCAATAATTGTCCGTCGTGTCCCATTGGTGATCAAACAAATCGTACGTGCTGTTTGTGATCCCAGTCAAATTAATGTTCCCGCTTTCCGTTGTCAGCCCTATATCACCGCTTGTTTCGATCTTGGCCCCAGTCAGATCTAAGCCTGTTTTTGCGCTGATATCAATGATCCCCCCTCCGGTACTTGTGATCTCATTTGCCACTCCGGTTACCGTTTGGTGGAGACGTGTGATCCCTCCCCCTTGGCTACTCGTGCTGGCACCTTCTTCGATGACTTTACTTGTCACCTTCCCATCCTTCGATTCCACACTCACATCCCCACCTGCCGTCAACTTCGCACTCGTCAGATCCACCCCGCCATCCCCAGCTATCTCCATCTGCGTCCCGCTCTTGAAGCTTGTTTGCGCGATCCCGTCCGAGGTAATTGTTGTCTCGCCCAGATATTGCGTATCTCTCGTCTTCAAGGACTCGATATTGATCTTCCCCTTCGCAAACACCCCTAGTGCTTTTTGCGCTTCCAGTTGACTCGCTTGGATGCTCACATTGTTTCCCGCATCGATGACCAGATTTCCCCCGGTTTTGATCTCGCTTCCCGTGATCACATCTTTCGTCTCTATCCCCGCTTTGTAGCTCTCTGTGTGTGTTTCTTGGTGCGTAATTGGGATGTCCCATACCCAAACTCTCTGATACCCATCCAAAACCGTTGTCGTCACCTGTCGGGTCTTGATCACATCTTCTGTCACTTGCTGTTTGTGTGCTTTGATCGCCACATCATGGTCTGCATGTAAAATCGCATCTTTCGTGACCGTCACCTTCACCTGATCCAAGGTCACATCATGTCCCGCTGATACCTGTAGGTTATCCGCTGCGATTTCCGTATCCCTTCTAAAATTTATGTCGTTTTTCGCCTGCGCTATCAGTGTTTCCCCCGATAAGTTCGTTGTCACCTCTATGTCTCGACCGCTATCTAACATGATTGTCTTCGCGTCGATCACTTTTTTGCCAGCCCCACTGTCCCCCAATACGATATCCCCTGCCGTTGTCTTCACCACTACCGTGTCTGCCAACAGCGTCCCTCCGGTGGCATTTATATTCTCTTTCGCGCTCACATCCAACCGCCCGCCCCCGCTGATCGTCCCGGTATTCCTCACACTCCCGTTCGTCGACTCAACACTCGTCGAGGTCACCCCGCTAATTGTCCCGGTATTGCTGATACTCCCTCCCGTTTGGATTTGGGTGATACCCCCGCTGATCGTCCCGGTATTTTGGAACGTTCCTGTATTTGTATACACCGTGATGGCTTTCCCCGCACTTAGCTCGACTTTATTCACCATTTCACTCTCACTCGCTAGGCTTATATCCCCTTGCGTTGTGATCGCCACTGTATTTTGTAATCCCCCTTTCGTGGATTGCAGCCCCACACTCGTCGTGCCGTGGAGCGTCCCCGCATTGAAAAGACTTTTTTCCGCCACTTCATTCACCCGGTCCCCAGTCAGTGTGCCCGTATTGCGTAAGTCGCCTCCGGATACTAAGGACACACTTCCAGATGCTGCGCTTATCGCTGCCCCATTCACGAGCCCTTTATTCCCCACCAGTGCCACACTCCCCGTTTGGCTTGTAATAGTTCCGTAATTATCTAAACTCCCGGCTGTGGACTGAAGACTCACCGAATTTCCCGCTTGGATGGCCCCAATATTGGACAGGTCCCCGGTCGTCGTCAACTGGATCCCCTCTCGGGCATTGATATTGTTCACGTTATTCCAGCTCCCCAACGTCCCTTCGATACTCCCCACATCGAGGGTCGTACGCGGGTTGGCTGCAAGGGTCGCTTGTGTATCCTGGCTTACATAAAGGTGTGTGGTTAGGACTTGTTGTCCCCCTATCGTTTCGAACACATCCCATAAAATATCGTGGTCCAGCTGGGCCACTTGCTCATTCGTGAGCGCAGCGCCCACTTGCAGACTCAGCCGCGCTTGTTCCGTCACGGCATTATCAAATAAGGTTTGGGATTGCTGGGCTTCCGTTGCACCGGTAATGAAGCGTTTCCCCGTTTGCTGATACACCAAATCTTGAATATGGGCATTCTCAATGTAGGCGTCAGAAGCGAGCGTATAGCTGCCCCTTAGCCCCAGTTGGTTGAGGAGGTAGGTGCTACCCACATACTGGCTTTGGTCGATGGGCAGGTAGGTTTGTTGTTGCGTGGTGAGGGTCAGTGATCCTGCATTTGGAGCAACACCCGTGGTTTGGGCAGTTCCCTGTTTTAGGGTTTGGAACGTCTGGGCATTTCCAAGTTCGTCATCAGCCGCCAGCGTATAGCTGCCTGTTAGCCCTGATGGGTTGCGCTGATCCTTTTGTTGCTGCGTGGTGAGGGTCAACGATGCTTCATTTGGAGCAAAAGCAGTGGTTTGGACGGTTCCCTGTTTTAGGGTTTGGAGCGTCTGGGCATTTCCAAGTTCGTCATCAGCCGCCAGCGTATAGCTGCCTGTTAGCCCTGATGAGTTGCGTAAAGGGGCTGCGCCCACAGACCGGCTTTGGTTGAGGCGCTGATCAGTCTTAGGCATAAATGAAAGCGCGTCAGTGGCTTGGCTTGTCTGCGCCGACAATTGCGCCTGCTGGCTCCCCAGAGTACGTTGAACCGCATTTTGTAGTGATAGATGTGACTTAACATCCCTTGCTGGACCTTGTGGCTCTAGTGCGCTTACAGACGTCTCTGGCACAGCGATCCCTTGAATAGTGTCTCGTTGGGCCACTTGCTCTTTTGCTTCTGTAACGGGGGGATTGACGTATAGATAGGCATCCGTCACCTGGCTCGTCTGCACTGATAATTGCGCCAGCTCTTCCTGAGTGTGTTGAACTGTATTTTGCACTGACAACGTAATAATATCTTTTGCTGGGCTTTGTGGCTCTAGCGCGTTTACAGGCGTCTCTGACACGGTAATCCCTTGAACGCTGTCACGTTGGGCCACTTTCTCTTTTGTGAGGCCGGGTCCCACTTTTGGGGAGTGGAGATCCAGCTGGGCTTGCGCTGTAATGGGGTTATTAGTGCTGTCCGTTAGCCCCAGTTGGCTGCGTAAAGTGGCCGTGCCCACAGACTGGCCTTGGTCGTCATTGGGCTGATGGGGTTGGGACAACGCCTCGGCTATGTTGGAGATGAGCCTTACCACGCCAGTCGGCAAGGGGGATGCCACAGAGGTGCCGCTCCCCCCCGAGACTGTTGCATGTCCAAATAACGACAGTGTACTTGAGGTGCGAGTGGTCCCGGCTGCTGCGGTGCTAAGCCCTGTGGGTTTGGTGGTCGCCGAGGGGAGTGTTGCGGCCGCCCCTGATTTCGCGGCGGTTGCCTTCGTCATCGTCGGTCCGTTATAAAAGGCAGATAAGCCATTCACATTCAAGGCACCACCGGCATAGAGGGAGGCTTTGGTGGTAGCGGCTGGTACTGAAATAGTCATTGTGTCCCAAAAAGACTCTAGGGTGTCCCACTCCCTTGTCTTATTCGAAAGACTATCCCAGTCAAAGTAACCTTTTGCATGATGCTCTATTCTTGAATTTAAAAAATTAGATTGAATGGTTCCGGTACTAGGGATGGGGGTGGTGTAGGATTGTGTGGACCAAGAAGAATTAGTCGTTCCCTTTCGGATTATATTACTCAGAACTGAGTACCCCAAAGAAACTCCATTGATACCATATACTGGCACCCCTGTTCCAAAGGACCGAATATCTTCCCGATCAAGACACCCTAGCCTCATTCCTGTAGAGTCATATATTTCATAATACCCATCCAAGTTTAGTACTGCCTTAGATGGAAAGGCGATAAAGGGATAATCCTCTTCACCACGAAAGTATGAAATCGCAACATCTTCGTGCCAGACCCACAATCGATCCCCTGGTGTTACGTGTGTTGCAGAAACACGTCCCACACCATACTCATTCAACACATGATCCTTATTCCAAAATATGCCCCCGGTCAGGTTAATATTTCCACCTGCACTGATTCGACTGGCATCATTAATTGTCATCGCAGCATTAATCGTCAGATTTCCTCCGGCTCGAATGACGCTGTCTCTCGCATCGCTTTCGATATCATAGCTAGTCGGTACTCGGACCGCTTGCTGTGCATCGGCTATTGAAGCGGGATCCAGGCCCGTACTGACTTGAATTAGAGGCGCACGTTGGTTGAGGACTCGGGTTCCAATGAGGGTCATGTCTTGGCCTGCCTCGATCGTGCCAAGGTAATTGACGAGTTGGGAAGAGTTAGAGATGCCTTGGTTCCCGCCTACCCGTTGGAGGGTCATATTTCGACCCGAATGAATGAGCCCTTGGTCGTTTCCTAAATTGTAGCCATAGTTTACAGCCAGATCTTGTCCAGAAAACATTGTTCCTTTGTTGTAAAGGGCAGCCGTATCAATCGAAAGATTACGATTAGCGATCACTTGGCCAAAATTCATGACCGTGAAGGTGGGATCTTTAACGATCCAATCCCCATTCTCTTTTACCACGGTCCCAGGCGGCGTTGTATCTATCAGCACCTTATAATTACCGCCTTTACTTTGTAGTAAGGCTGCAGTTAATTCGAGGGTAGGCGCTTCGGTTGTCCATTGCTCCATAATGGATTGGGCCACCTTTGATCGCGACACTGAAGTTTGGAGTTGGACATCGCCTTGGGAGCTAATCTCCCCATAATTTAAAATACTGCCACCGCCATTAATCGCCGTGAGCGTCCCGCTAATTAGTTTTCTATCTTTCATATTTCGAACTTCTGAGTACACACTTGACCCTAGGTTGATGTGCAATTCGTTATCGGCCTGCACGGTACCCAGGTTGTACAGGGCCTCTGTTTCAAGCACCATGTTATTTCCCGCAGCGAGTATCCCCCTATCGTTTGTCAGGATATTTCCGCCCCCATTTATTGTCAGATTATGTCCGGCTCGGATCTCTGGGGCAGCCGCGCTTACTTGGCCCCCCACACTGTTATAAAACATGCCCGTTTGGCTAAAATTAAAGGTCATCTCATTTTGAGCCGTGATATTGCCCAAATAATTGAGGAAGGTATAGCCTCCAGAACCAGCAATGGTTAAATTATGATCGGAATGAAGGGTCCCAGCGTCGTTGGCAAATCCTTTTACAAACCTTAAATTTATATCTCCCCTGCTATAAAGCGTGCCAGAGGTATAGACCCCTTTTGCATTGATATCCATATTCCCCCCCGAAATAATGCTGCCGGTATTGAGGAAACTTTCAAAGGCTTTATTCAATGAGGGGGTATACCCGGGTTTATTTTCGTCGTTCATGGTTGTGAAGGGTAGAGACGTTTGCGCAATTGGATCGAGATTAATCTTAATATAATAAACGCTTATGCCATCTCCTCTTGGGTCTACATACGTCGTCGCAATTTTGACATCCCCCCAGCTGCTAATCTCCCCATAATTTGCAAGAATGCTGCTGCTCAAGTCCGTCACTTGGCCACTTAATATCTTGCCGAGACTCGCGTTGGTCAGCGTCCCCTGTAGACTGGCCTTCGTCGTGCCGTCACTTTGGATCACCCCTGTGTTCGTCAAGGTCGTGCCGGTCAAGCGGGTTTCGGTCGCGCTGTTGACCATGCCACTGTTCGTCAGGGCATTAAATTGTAGTGCCGCGGTTTGAGTTGCATCGATTTTACCAGAATTGAGGAGGGCTCCTGTGGCCGATAGATTGATCGCTTGGCCATTGATTGCGTTGGAATTGGTGAGATCCCCTACTGCTGTCACAGTGACTGCCCCATTGGCCGCAATCGCCCCGGCATTGGTCAGCTTTTTACTGGTTACGCTAAGGTCCCGTTCACTTTGGTAGGTCCCCGTTAAGGTCGCATCTTGGGTTAAATTGAGCATGACCTGGCCTTTTCCATAGATCTCGCCGTTGGTGTCCGTGAGGCTCCCAGTCGTCAACTTAAGATGTCCGAGTGCATCAGATCCCAAAATTACGCCATTTGTATTGTTTAGACTGTCGACATTGAGATCCCCGATTCCAGCTTCAAGGCTGCCGCCACTGTTATTCAAACTGAGGGCAGCTATCGTCAGGGTCGTGTCAGATTTGATAACCCCAGAATTGGTAAGATTTCCCGTGAACAGATAATTTTGGGCACCCGTAGTCGCAATTTGACTGTCCGTCACGAGGGCTTGTTCGCCGGTCCAATTCAACGCTGCACTTGATAGAAGGCTATTGTCGAGGATGGCTGCTTGAGAAGAAACCTGCAGTCCTCCATCCGAGGTGATTTTTGTCCGAACTGAATTTATCCTATTGGCGTTGAGATTCACACTATTTTGGCCATACAAAAGAGTATCGGTTAGATCTATGGTACTCCCTTGGATCCTTAAATTCACAGCTGAAAGCTGGCTGTTATTTTTGGCGGTTAGCGTGGCATCGTTCAAATTTAATGCCGCATTGGAGATAATGGCACTGTTATGATCCAGGGACAGGGACGTATGGTCAGAAGAAATCGTCCCATCGGCATAAATGGCAGCTTGATTTTGGAGGATCAGTGTCGGGCCATTGAGGACCGCGGTTTGGGTGGCAAACGCCGTACTGTTATCCAATACTGTGCCTGACGTCGTTAAGTTTAGCGTCTCCCCTTGGAGATATGTATCGCGGATTTGTCCGGCACCGACGTTAAGGTTGAGTGCTGTGCCAGATAGGATTTTTGAATTTGTCCACCCTAGCGTAGCCGAGCTGATGTCCACGCCATTTTGGCCTTGAATTAAGAGGTTTGAAAAGGTCGATTTTGGGGAACTAATAGATAATAGGCCATTTGTAAGTATCTCCGAATCTTGGAGAATGGATTCCCCTGTCGTCAGGGTAAGATTCTGCGCGCCTTGAACCAGGCTCTCATTGGATATAAAAAAAGTGTCCGCGCTTAGATTGACTGCGCCCCCCGCAATGACGTCTGAATGAGTCATGGTTAGCTGGGAGATGCTTGACGTGAGATCGCCGACGCTCTGCACGGTGGATTTGTTTGCAATATTGGCTTGGTTCCCCTTCATACTGAGCGTCCCATCGCTGAGCAAAAGACTACCATTCAATGCTAAGTCGTCCACTTCACTCGTCACGCTTGTTTTTCCTTGAACAACCGTGCCATTCGTAAGCGTTGCAGAATTCCCCTTTAATCTCAATGTCCCTTTGCTAACCAACCCACTGTTATTCGCATTAAAATTTTGCACTTCCGCACTCAAATGCGTTTGCGCTTGAAGTGTACTGTTCGTCATCCGCAGATTGATTGCGCTCAATGCTGCGCTCGCGGCACTCAATACTTGGCTGTTTTTAAGTGTTAGATCTGTAACGCTAGAACTCAAATCGCCTGTACTTTGGATAACGGATTTGTTTGCAAAGCTGGCTTGATTGCCCTTCAACCTGAGGGACCCGGCACTCAGCAACCCACTGTTATTCGCATTCAAGTTTTGGACATCTGTACTCAAATTCGTTTGCGCT
Source organism: bacterium (assembly GCA_023249285.1). Lineage (GTDB taxonomy): Bacteria > Margulisbacteria > Marinamargulisbacteria > SXXA01 > JAHFDB01 > JAHFCZ01. Next base: position 8,163 of record JAHFCZ010000067.1, read on the forward strand.
TGGAGCGTACTGTCGGTCAATTCCAGATTGGTTCCGGCGAATTTTGCACTCGTACCACTTAGCGCCTGGCTGTTTTCTAGGGTTAAATCCCCAACATTTGAACTCAAATCACCGGTGCTTTGAATAACTGAACCGTTCTGTATTTTGGCTTTGTCGCCACTTAAACTTAATTTTCCACCTGACAATACTGTCGCGTTATCGAGGGTTAAATCCGCAATACTTGAGCTCAACTCACCTGCACTTTGGACTACGGATTTGTTTGTAATATTGGCTTGGTTCCCATTCAAGCTCATCGTCCCCGCACTCAGCATCCCACTGTTATTCGCAGTCAAGTTTTCGACATCTGTACTCAAGTTTGTTTGCGCTTGGAGTGTACTGTTCGTCAACCGTAGATTGGTTCCAGCGAATCTCGCACTCGCGCCACTCAGCGCCTGGCTGTTTTCTAAGGTTAAATCTCCAACACTTGAACTCAAATCACCGGTGCTTTGAATAACTGAACCGTTCTGTATTTTGGCTTTGTCGCCACTTAAACTTAATTTTCCACCTGACAACACTGTCGCGTTGTCGAGGGTCAGATCTCCAACATTTGAACTCAGCTCACCGGCACTTTGGACGGTGGATTTATTTGCAAAACTGGCTTGGCTTCCCTTCAAACTGAGGGACCCGGCACTCAGCAACCCACTGTTATTCGCATTCAAGCTTTGGACATCGGTACTCAAGTTTGTTTGCGCTTGGAGTGTGCTATCGGTTAGACGCAAATTAGTTGCGCTCAATGCCACACTCGCGCCACTTAGCGCCTGACTGTTTTCTAGGGTTAAATCTGTAACATTTGAATTCAACTCATCTGCACTTTGGACAACTGAACCGTTCTGTATGTTGGCTTTGTCGCCACTTA
>JAHFCZ010000147.1 GCA_023249285.1 bacterium
TTTTGACGGATTTCTTGGAGGAGCTTAACGGATTTGGCCTTGAGACCCCCCAATTGCGGAGTGGTGCCAGGGACGGTGGAGAGCCCGACGGCTTGGCCCCGGTACTGGACGAGGACTTGGTTGTTGAGATAGGCGGCTTGGGTGGTGAGCCCGAACATAATCCCCACAATAACCACCACTTTCTGGAGAAAGTGCTTATTGGCTCTGTTGCAAAATGCCCAAATCATCTCATTTTCGCTTTCCTCATTTGGAAGAACCAAACCGTGTCAAGCGATAAATGTGCGCTTTGGACATTTTTCTAACATCGCTTGTCTTAGAGTTTTTGTGTTTTTGCAACAGTCGCTTATTCAGCTTTGCTCTCTTTGTGGTCTTCTTTGTCTTTGTCGTGATTATCACGGCCTTCTTTGAGGCCGCGTTCGAATTCTGATTTGGCTTGACCAATTGAGCGGGCAAATTTGGGGATGGCGGAGGATCCAAAAAGGACCATCACTACGATGATAATTAAAATTAATTCTGGGGTACCCATGTCATTCTCCTTTTAAAATTAATAATTTTCGACGTGATTTTGATACGCTTGGTCAATTTTTTGGGAGATGGGCCCTGGAAGGCCAGCTCCGATCATGGTGTGATCGATGCGCACAACGGGTAATGCACCGCGGGTACTGGAGGTGATGAAGACCTCTTGGAATTCGGGGAGCTCGGTGTGGTAAATGGCCCGTTCTTCGGTGGTAATTCCCGATTCTTGGGCTAAGTTTAGCACGACCTCGCGGGTAATCCCAGGCAAGATGCGGCCATCGGTGGGGGGGGTGATGAGGGTGTTGTCTTTGACGGCAAAAATGTTAAAGGTAGAGCCTTCTAACCACTCGGGATTCTCTGTTTTGGTTAGAAATAAGGGGGCTTTGGCACGGTGTTCTTTGACGACCGTATGCTGGGCGATGACGGAGCCGGCATAGTTGAGGAACTTAATCGGGGCAAACTCTCGTTCGAAAGGATAGGTGGCCAGGGCGATGCCGCGCTCGTAGGACTGGGTGTCGGGGGTTTTGAGGGCACTGACGGTGACGTAGCAGTGGGCGGTCTCGCTGGGGAGCATGCCGGAGCTGTCGGCTGGGCCACCGGAATAAATAATCAAAAATAAAAGGTCAGAGTTGAGATGGCGGTTGCGTAACAGGAGGTCAAACAGAATGCGGGTCAGGTCGTTTTTGCCGTGGGGGAGGGGCATAAAAATCTGATCGGCCATGGTAAAGAGCCGGTCAATGTGTTGGTCCATATAGAAGATTTTGTGTTTAATGCTGCGGCAAGAGGTGAAAATACGATAGCCGCGAAGGGTCCCTAGCATATCGTTGGCAAAAGGGAAGGTGAGCTCATCAGTGGGAACAAAGCGCCCGTTAGCGTAGGAAATCGAGGTTGCGTTCACGGGCTTATTTTAACAGGCGGTTAGGGGGTTGACGAGGGGTTAGCTGTGGTTGTTATTCGCAAGGGGGCCATCTGCCCCACTCCCAGGGTTGTTATTCTCGGTTTGTGCGAGATCGATGATGTTTAAAATCGGAATTGTCCAGTTCATTTTGTTCATTATACATGCCTTTCGGGATTTTTATACATCATACATGCCTTTCGGGATTTTTATGCATCTTGGTCAAACTCTCTTACAGCTTCATAGGGGTTTTGTGCGGGTAGTACTCGGACTGGGAGAGGTGCTGCTTCACGGTGTGGTCTTGCGGGTATTCCTGGGACTCGTGCTCCTTCTTCATAAAGCTCTGGCTCGAGGTCTAATCTTGTCTCCCCGGTGCTTAAATGTCTTGGGGGTGCTGCAGGCGGCCGTTGACGGGAATCGCCGACGCTGGCGGTGCGGGCAGTAGTGGGACGGGTGTCTTTAGCGGCACTATAGACTTCTTCTTGGTGAACTGTATTGAGACGGTGGACTGCATACGGGGTTACACCGCCGCTCATCTCAGCCTGTTTTATGTCTATGTAATGTTTCGGATCGAAGGGTTCGTATCCGCCGGCTATGAGCTCTTCTGCAAGCTTTTTGTCATGGGCTATTCGTTGGGCGATACTGGGCGCTTCGTAGGTGGATCCTGCTGCGAGGGCCCTTGCTTCTGCGTCCTTGATGAGCTGATAGTGTGCCTGGTCGGGTGCTTGATAGGTGTCTTCAAGGGGGTGAGCGCTTGCAGTTGCTGCCTTTCTTGTGGCTATCCAGGCTAGTCGGTCGGCTCGTTGTTCTTTTGTTTCATTTGGTTTGGTATAGAGGTCCGTCTCTGGATTTACTCTAATGGTCTGAGGGGTGGTGCCGGAAGAAGCGCCGGAAGAAGCGTATAAAACCTGTTCGTGGTTGGCGGCGGGTTGGGCAGGGGCAGTGGGGTCGGCGACGGAAGAATAGAAATCCTGGGAATTTTGTCCTGCAGGTGTAGCGCCTGAACCGAAGGGTGAATAAAAACCACCGTCTTTGCTGGGGAGCTGTTCTGGGTCTACAGGGATTTGGTGACTCGTGTTGCCTGGCCCATACAGGGTGACGCTTGTTTGGACTCTCGCTCCTAGCGCTTCATAGGTTCCGGTTGGTGGGCTATCCGGTCGTGGTCGTCGTACCCCTGTTCCTGAGGGGACAAAGCCGGGGATCATTTCGTCCATATTGGACTCCTCGTAAATTTCCTGAGCCGGTTGTCCTTGTTGTAACTCTAGTTGCAGCCATTGCGCGCCCTGTAGGGTAGATGCCAAGGGGTTGTCGAATATGACCCCTTGAACTCCTTGGTCATGCGCATGGCCGGCGACTTGGTATGGAGGCCGTGGGGGCTTTCCACAGCCACTGCATTTGCCTTTACAGCCGCAGTAGACGCCGACGC
>JAHFCZ010000068.1 GCA_023249285.1 bacterium
CAGAAGACTCCACTGAAAAACGTCCGTTTCTCCACCAATTAGGAAGCATAGGAGAAGGGCGTTTACTGACCGAAATTCCCCCTATAAGCCGAATTATGACTGTTTGGAATCTTTTCCAAGCGCTCCAAAAACTTCACAAAGAAGGCTGGGTCCACCATGACCCCCAAATTGCCAACCTCTTTATCACTGAAGACTTACGAGTCGTTCTCACGGATTTCGGCATGTCCCATGCCAAATCCGACCTACCCTCCGCCAATGCCTACGTGGGCACCGTCAATTACGCCGCAACCGAACTCTTTCTAGAACGCACCGTAACAGACCCGACACGCATAGATGCTTTTTCGGCTGGGGCAGATGCACAAGCGATTCTCACCGGCGGTATATTCCCAGACCTCACCCAACTTCCACCTGGGAAATCAGGCTACCCATTAGGGTTAGCGAGCATGGCCCACACACGATGGGAAGACCTATCAAAGTCCAACCCAACACAAAATGGCTATGCGGTAGAGTACGCCAAACGCATAGAAGCGGAACTCCAACAAAGCGGCTTCACCCCCAACCAAACACGTGTCCTGACGCAGATTATTACGGGACTCCATCACCCACTCCCTGAGCACCGCATGACACTCCCAGAGGCCATTGCCCGCCTCACACCATTAGTTGCCGCCAGTGCGTAACCCACTTGCTTTTCCTCAGCTAAAACCCCGAGCCGCCATTTCGCAACCGAGCCAACTATGATAGAGTCAAGCCACTATGGAGAAACTCAAAACAGGAATTGAAGGACTAGACACCCTCCTTTACGGTGGCATTCCCAAGGGGCGCGCCTGTCTCATCGCGGGTGAACCCGGCACAGGGAAGACCTTGTTTTCCCTGCAATTTCTACTCGAAGGCCTCCAAGAAGGTCAACGCGCCATCTACATCACCATCGACGAAAAACCCGAACATTTGATCTCCGATGCCCTAGCCCTCGGCTGGGACCTGCGCCCTTATCTGGAGTCTGGCACCTTTCAAATTTTAGATGTAACCGGGTATTTTTCCACCTCCGATATTGGCGACAACGAAGGCATCAACGTCACACAAATCATCAAAGACATTGTGGAGTTTGTCCAAAAAAACAAGGCAGATCGTTTGGCCATCGACCCCATCGCCCCGCTGGTCTTCACCGGTCATGGCACCAGCCAAGTTGTCGCCTACATTCGCCGCTTGATTTTTATGCTCGAATCCGAGGCATCGTGTACCACCCTCCTCACTTCTTACGTCCCCGTCGGTTCCGAAAAAATCAGCCACCATGGTATTGAAGAATTTGCCGCCTCCGGGATCATTCTCCTGCGATTAACCCAAATGAATCAAAAATACATCCGCACCATTCGCGTCCGAAAAATGCGGGGCACCCGGATCGATTTGTCTGAATACAGCTTCGAAATCCTCCCCCAACGTGGCCTAGTACTCCGGCAACCTGTCTCATGAGCTACAAAGTCCTCATCGCCGACGATGAACCTAACATTCTTTTACTTGCCCAAATGCTCTTCCAAGACATGGGGATGACCGTGGTCACCGCCATCAACGGCGAAGAAGCCATCCAAAAAGCCAGCCAAGAAAAACCCGACCTCATCATTACCGATGTGGTCATGCCTAAAAAAAGTGGATTCGAAGTCTGCCGCAGCATTCGCGCCAATCCCGAGACGGTGGACACCCCGATCATCATCCTCTCGGCCATGGGCGACGAGTACAACAAAATCACTGGGTTTGATGGCGGGGCCGACGATTACATCACCAAACCCTTCAGTGTTGAAGAGCTCAAAGCCCGGGCCAAAGCCCTGCTTTTACGCCGCAAAACACCCCCCGAAGCCCCCCCCACCCACCCCGAAACCAAGGCCCCCATCATCGACGAAACAGAGGCCGACATTGCCCACATTCCCACGGGCATTCCCCAACTCGATCACAATCTGAATGGCGGGCTTCCCCGCGGCTCAAATATCCTCGTGCTCGGTCCCATCGGCAAAGGAAAATCCAGCTTCGCCCGTGACTTTGTCACCAATGGTCTGAAAGCCTCCGAACGCTGCCTTTTCATTGCCCTTGATGACAACCCCAAACAAATCCGCGAACAACTCTCGCAAAGCCTGCCTCGCCCCGTCGCTGAATATGAAACCTCCCGCCTGCTGCGCTTCGTCGATGCCTATTCCTGGTCCACGATGACCGCCTCCGAAAACGAACCCTTTGCCATCACCGGCACCTTGGAGCTCAACCAGCTCGCCGGGTCGATTTCCGATGCGGGCTATGACCTGGGTCAAACCATCCAAAGTAAGCTTGGGGGCCGCCGGGTTATCGATTCGATTTCCAGCCTCTTGATCAATTTTGACCTCCCCACCGTCCAACGCTTTCTGAGCCAAACCGCGCGAACCGCGATTTCTTTTGGACAGGTCACAACACTGTTTATCCTCGAAGACGGCACCGTCTCCGAACAAGTCCTCAACAACGTTAAATACATCATGGATGGGGTCGTTGAGTTCACCGAACAAGACAACCACCGCATGGTCCGCGTCTCTTCCATGAAATGGACCAAATACAACGCACAATGGGTCGCATACTAAGCGTTATAGCCACCCTCCTACTCCTGCCCCTTTACGTGTGGGCCACGCCCCCTCTCAAGGTATTGGTGAGCATCCCCCCCTACCGCCAACTCGTCCAACACCTCGGCTCCCCCCACGTCATCGTCGATGTCCTCCTGCCCAGCAACGCCTCAGATGAAGTCTTCGATCCCACGGCCATCATGCTCCAAAAAATGGCCACTACCCACATTTTTGTCACCACGGGTAAGCTCCCCCTCGAAAAAGTCCTCCTCTCCCGCATGTCCCAACTCAATCCCCATCTCATGATCGTCAATCTGAGTAAATTTCATAAAAATGCAGAGGATCCGCACCTCTGGCTCTCCCTCAAAAATCTCCAACAAGCGCTCGATCCCATCACCCAAGCCCTCATCGCGCTAGACCCCGCGCACCGCAAGGACTACCTCAAAAACAACCAAATCACCCGCGCCCAGCTCACACAATTAGACCAAAAACTCACCCAACTTTTAGCCTCAAAAAAAGGAAAAGGCTTTCTGATTCTCCATCCGACTTTGGGATATTTTGCAAAAGATTATGGCCTGGTCCAGCTCGCCATTCACCCGATCGAAGGCCAATCGCCGTCCATTGGCGGCCTTCGCTCCACCCTCAAACGCGCCAACGAACTTCACGTAAAAGTCAGCATCCTCCAACCCGATACCCCCCAAAAAGCCGACTGGCAACGCCACACCCGACTCCTTAAATTCAACCCCATGGCAGCAGATATTACCGCTCAACTTCAGTATTTAGCCACCCAATTTCGTGCTACACTGTAACTTATTTTTTCAAGGAGAACTGTGCAATGCCCATGACCAAAGACCCCCTCACTTCCAGAATCAATACCCTCAGTCTCGCGGATCAGCTCACCCAAATGGAAAACAAATCCTCAGCCTTCGAGTCTGAAGTCCGCACCCTGCCCCTTCCCACCATCGCCGCCTTCACCCAAACCGGCACATTAGCCCCGGTCAGTTTTAGCCCCAATTCCCACACCCTCACCCCAGACCAACCCGACATCGTCACCCAAAAACTCCCCCATCTTTTTGCCACCCACCAAGGTCAAATTCTGAAAGCCGACACCCCCCTCCCCACCCTAACGGGCAAACGGATCGCCGTTTTATTCTCAGGGGGCCCTGCCGCAGGCGGACACAACGTCATTGCCGGGATCAAGGCCATTTTAGGACCCAACAACACCTTATTCGGGGTCAAATCCGGCCCCAAAGGCCTGCTGGCCGGCGAGCTTTTTGAAATCACCAATGACGCCCTAAATAAGGTCAAAAACCTAGGCGGATTTGACTTTTTAGGCTCGGATCGCACCAAGATCAAAACCCGCGAACAATATGAACAAGTGAAGCTCGTCGTCAAAAAATTTGCCCTCAATGGCCTAATTATTGTCGGCGGAGACGACTCCAACACCAATGCCGCTTTTCTCGCAGAATTACTTCAATCCGAAGGCTGCACCGTCATCGGCGTTCCCAAAACCATCGATGGGGACCTCCAAGCTGGGGCCTGGCTCCCGATCAGTTTTGGATTTGATACCGCCACCAAAATCTATGCAGAAATGGTCGGCAACATCCTCCAGGACACCCCGTCTTCACGCAAATACTGGCATTTTGTGAAGCTCATGGGTCGCAGTGCCAGCCATGTTGCCCTTGAGGTTGCACTCCAAACCAAGCCGTCCTTCACCCTCATTTCTGAGGAAGTTGCCGCCAAACAATCGACCTTAGGTGAAATCGTGACCCAACTGGGCAAAACCATCCTCTCCCGCGCCGCTAAAGGCCTAAATTATGGGGTCGTCCTCATCCCCGAAGGCGTCATCGAATTTATCCCCGAGCTCAAAACTCTCATCCAGACCCTCAACGGCCTCATCGCGAGCCATGAAACCGATCTTCAAATTCTCATCCTCACTGAAAAGCTCACCTTTATCCAATCCCAGCTCAACGCCGAGCAAAAAGCCCTCTTGATGAGCCTCCCAGAAGCCATCAAACAACAATTACTCCTAGAAAGAGACTCTCACGGCAATCTTCAAGTCTCTCAAATCCCCACGGAACAGCTTCTGATTGAGATGGTCAAAATCAAGCTCAAGGAACTCAAATCCAAGGCGGAAACCTGGGGCGAATGGTCCGCCAAAGAATTAGATCGGATCATGCAATTCAAATTCGCCAGCAACAGCCACTTCTTTGGATATGAAGGCCGTTGTGGCGCCCCCACGCGTTTTGATGCTGCATACACGTATAATCTAGGCCTGATCGCCGGGTCCTTAACACTCACCCAACAAACGGGCTACATGGCCGCCATCACCCAGCTTGATCACGACTGGCAAGCCATTGCACTACCCCTTACCGGCCTCATGGGGGTAGAGACCCGTGAAGGCGAATCCACCCTGGTGATTCGCAAGGCCTTGGTGGACATCCAATCTCCAGCCTTTTCATATTTTGTATCCCGCCGGTCACAATGGGCCACACAAGACGCGTTTTGTAATCCCGGCCCCATCCAACTTTGGGGCCCAACTTCAGAATCGTTGCCTTTTACCATTGCCCTCAATCACGGCCTCTCTAGCCTTAAATTCCGTATCAAATAATAGAGCAGAAATCTCGCCAAAAAGGACCTTGCAAAATCGATTCCGTTTAAGTATGATTATCTTCATAAACTTCCTGACCTATACGACCTATAGGAAAGTAATGAATCTAAAAGAAAGGAGTCAGTTCATGAAGTCTTTCGTAAAATCAGCTCTAGTTGTTGCCTTGCTTGCTGTTGTTGCCGTTTCTTTCGGGTGCGACAAAATGAAAAAGCAAGAACAACCTTCTGAAGCAACTGCTGCACCTCAAGACGCACAAGCCACAGCTAACGCTGCTGCGCCTGCTGCTGAAGAGTCTGCAAAAGCTGCTCAGTAATTTCTTTTAGGTAGTCAAGTTACCTACTAAACGCCTCCCTCAATAAAATGAGGGGGGCGTTTTTGCATATTGCCACCATCTGCGTTTTACGCTAAACTAATCACCCTAAAATTAATTTTGTTAAGTAGGATACCTTGTCATGAAAAGAACATTTCAGCCTAATCAGAGAAAACGCAAAAAAACCCACGGCTTCCTTGTCAGAATGCAGACCGTTGGTGGAAGACGAGTCATCAATGCAAGACGTCGCAAAGGCCGGCAACGCCTCTCAGCCTAATCCTCCGGGAGATTTCTCCCTAGGTCACCACCGCCATATTTGCAAGCAACCCCATTTTGACTTTGTGTTTGCAGCCAAACAGAAGTCCGAAAACCGCTTCATTCGACTATTCTTCGCCCCCACCCTCGCCACCCCCAAAGTCGCCTTTGTTGCGAGTAAAAAAGTAGGGTCTGCCGTGAAACGCAACCGCGCCAAACGCCTGATGAAAGAAATTTATCGCCTTTCCCAACACCAGCTCCCCCCCTTCGATATCATTATGAGTGCCAAACACACCCTACCCACCGCCACTTTTTCCCAAGCGCAAGCCGCCATCCAACCCCTCCTCACCCAACTCACCCGACGCCCATGACACGCCTCCTCATTCTCTTGATTCGGTTCTATCAATCCACCGTCTCCATCACCACACCACCCAGCTGTCGCTTCTATCCTTCCTGCTCAGAATACGCGGTTCAATCCCTACAAACCCATGGTCTTATAAAAGGCACTCTACGAACAATCAAACGTCTGCTAAAATGTCATCCCTTCCACCGCGGAGGAATTGATTTACCAGGAGAATCTCATGACCAACATTCTTGCTCCGCTCATTAACCACATCTTCATCCCTTTCCTGGTCTTTGCCTACGGGATCATCCCCAACTACGGTATCGGCATCATCTTCCTGACGGTGTTAGTAAAGCTTGCGTTCTACCCCCTCACCAAAAAACAATTTCAGTCCATGCAGGTCAACCAAAAACTCCAACCCAAAGTCAAAGCCATCCAAGAAAAACACAAAGACGAACCCCAAAAAGCCCAACAAGAAATTCTGAAACTTTGGAAAGAAAATAACGCCAATCCCTTTATCGGATGCCTCCCCATGCTAGTCCAAATCCCCTTCTTTTTCGCCATTTTTGCAACGATGCGCAGTGAAACCTTTTTGAACATGATCACAACACCGGGCGTCAATCCAGGATTTCTCCCCTTCTGGCTCACCAATTTAGGGCATCCAGATCCCTTTTTCATTTTGCCAATTCTCATTGGGATTCTCACTTGGTGGTCCCAAAAAATGTTCATCACCGACCCTAAACAAGCAAGCCTCTTCATGTTCATGCCCGTCCTGATGACCTTCATCTGCCTGCGCATGCCCACGGGGGTGCTGCTATACTGGGTCACCTCCCAGTTCATTCAGTCCATCCAACAATACCTCATGACCCGTTCCACGGTCGAAGAAAAGGAGTAACTCATCATGTCTATTAAAAAAGGCCTATTCGGATTCCTCAAGGAATTGGTATCTCCCACCCTCCCCTCTGCAGCCGCCAGCACCACCACACTCACCCTAGATCCCATCACCCATTACACGCCCACTAGTACCCCGACCTCAACCCCAAGCGCGCCGGTCTCTCAAGAGGTCATCCAATACGTTTGTACTAAGCTCGAGGAAATTTTGTCCATTTCAGGATTTGGGGGCAAACTCGAATTCCAGAAGCAAGAAAACGACCGCCTCTTTTTTGAAATCACGAATCCTCAAGACGTCGGGCGAATCATTGGGAAGGATGGGATGACCCTCGAAGCCCTCCAAACCTTGGTCAAAGCATTCATTTTCAAAAAATACGGGGCCACCGCCAAGATCGCATTAGACATCGAAAACTACCGTCAAAAACGAGAAGACTTGCTACGTGCTCATGCCCTCAAATCGGCCAAAACCGTCCTCACACGTAGCCGTAAAATAGATTTAAAACCGATGAATCCGGAAGAGCGTCGCCTCATTCATTCACTCTTCCAAGACGACAAACGTATCCGCAGCTACAGTGTCGGCTCCGGCGTCTACCGTCATGTGGTCCTTGAGCGTCGTGGCCCGAAACAAGATCCGGCACTCGATTAAATTCTTTCGCCCATGTCCCGCGATACCACCATTGTTGCAATTGCTACCCCGTTAGGTATCGGAGGCATCGGCGTCATTCGCCTTTCAGGCCCGCTCGCCCTGTCAATCACCCAACAACTCGCATCCAAATCCCAATTTCCTCCCCGTCAAATGGTCCATACCCATCTCACCCACCCCCAAACCCACCGCCGCATCGACGATGGGCTTGTCGTCTATTTCAAATCCCCGCATTCATTCACCGGTGAAGACTGCACGGAGTTTCACCTCCATGGCAACCCCCTCGTCCTCCAAATGCTCGTCCAAGCCACACTCGATTTAGGGGCCCAACTGGCCACCCCCGGCGAATTTACCAAACGTGCGTTTATAAATGGCAAACTAGACCTCACCCAAGCCGAAGCCATCGCCGATATCATCCACGCTGAAAACCAAACGGCACACGCCGTTGCCCTCAACCACCTCCATGGCAGTCTCTTCACCGCCATCACCCAAATTCGCCAAAATTTAATGACTGTCCTCGAACACCTAGAAGGGAGCATTGATTTCCCAGACGAGATCGATCCTTATTCGCGACCAGACCTTATCCAAACGATCGCCAAAGCCAAATCGCACCTAACCCAGATCATAGACATTCAAGATTTAGGGAAGCTCGTCTACAGCGGTATTAAGGCCCTTATTATTGGCCGGCCCAATGTCGGGAAATCCTCACTGCTCAATGCCCTCATTGGCGAAGAAAAAGCCATTGTGAGCGCCATTGCCGGGACCACCCGCGACATCATTGAGGTCAAGCTTAACTTAGGCGGCCATATTTTTGAGCTCATCGACACCGCAGGCATTCGCAAAAGCCGTGACCAAATCGAATCCAAGGGCATCCGCAAAATCAACCTTCATTTGGGCAAGGCCCACCTCATCATTTGGGTCCTCGACCGGTCAGCCCCGTTCAGCAACGAAGACGAAGCGATTTTCCAAAAAATTAAAGCCAAGAAAAACATCCTTCTGTTGCTCAATAAATCCGACAAAAAGGTCAAGCTCATCCTACCGCCAGCCCTCTTGAAGAAAAAATGGCCGCATTTAGACATCGCCACCAAAAGTTATGAGGCAATTCTTCCCCTCAAAAACTGGCTATCTTCCCACGTCCAACAGACGCTCCACCCACATGATCTGGACCTCATCTGCAACGTCCGTCAAATCGATTGCTTGAAAAAAACCGCTCATTCTCTGGCCCAATTCCTCACCTCCGCACAAGCTGGGTTTGAAGATGCCATTCTCGCCCTGGACCTCAAAGAAGCAATTCTTCGTCTAGGGGAGCTCACTGGAGCCGAGGTCACGGAAGAAGTCCTCGACGGTGTCTTCGCCCGGTTTTGTGTTGGAAAATAACCC
>JAHFCZ010000003.1 GCA_023249285.1 bacterium
AGATTTGTTGCTCTTTTCGCCCGAATTGTCCTCTCGAATTTCGGATCCACATGCAGTGATTCCCAAAAATACGGATATTCAGTCGTTAATCCATAATTTGCATTAAGCTGTGTTACGATGGGGGCATGAAAAAGCGCCTTTTTATCCAAGGCAAGCGTTATGACGCCCAGCGGGCCAGACTAAGGCTGCTATATGGCGATTAAGCCCTTCCAATTAAAAATTATCGGGATGGATAATCCCCACTGCATGGGAACCGTTCGTCGCGCCATTGCTTCACTACCCGGAATCTTGGATTTGAAGTTAGCCGTTAATCAGAGAGCGGTGATCTTATTTGATCCGACTAAAACGTCAGACTCTGTTATTCTCAACACCATTCGTGATGCTGGATATGAGCCAATTTTAGAATCCGAAGCGACGGTAGACCGAGAAAAACAAGCTCGTCAAAAAGAAATCCAAATTTTATCCATCAAAACTGGGATATCGATGGGTTTGGCCATCCCGTTGATGATTTTGACGATGGGGCCAGGATTTGGGCTTCAACTACCCCAATGGATTTTGGCGCACATGGCCATGATTCAGTTTAGTTTGGCCACCCCGGTGATGGTTGTGGGATACCAATTTTTTACACAGGGTTTTTATTCGGTGGTCCGCGCCAAGTCGGCGAACATGGATACCTTGGTCAGCTTGGGTGTGGGTGCTGCATATCTTTATAGCTTGTTCGCATTTAATTCTCACCATCTCTATTTTGAAATAGCTGCATTTTTAATTGCTTTTATCTTGTTGGGTCGGCTCTTGGAAGCCTTCGCAAAGGGGAAAACCTCTGCGGCTATTAAAGCTTTGATCGGGCTGCAAGCTAAAACCGCGATTGTCTTACGAAATGGTAAGGAAGAAGAGATCCTGATTGAAGCGGTCCAAATTGGAGATGTGGTGCTCGTGAAGCCGGGCCAGAAAATCCCTGTGGATGGCGAAGTGACGCAAGGCAATAGCTCTGTGGACGAGTCGATGATTACGGGCGAGCCGATCCCTGTTGAAAAAATAAAAGGAAGTATCGTTATTGGTGGGACAGTCAATAAAACGGGCAGTTTCACAGTGCAGGCGACCCATGTTGGGTCGGAAACAGCGTTGGCGCAAATTATCAAATTGGTTGAAGAAGCCCAAGGGTCTAAAGCTCCCATTGAAGCCATTGCGGATAATGTTTCGGCTGTTTTTGTGCCTCTGGTTTTGGTTGTGGCGGTTCTTTCATTTGGGATTTGGTTGTGGGCTGGGCAATCGTTTTTGTTTGCGCTGACGGTCTTCATTGCAGTCCTGATCATTGCCTGTCCCTGTGCTTTGGGGCTTGCAACGCCGACGGCTATTATGGTGGGTACCGGATTAGCTGCTCAAAAAGGGATTTTGATTAAAAGTGCGGCGGCCTTGCAAACTGCTCATACTATCCAAGCGATTGTGTTTGATAAAACGGGAACCCTGACTGAGGGAAGGCCAATGGTTACCGATATTGTCCCTCTTTCATCCGATGAAAAAGCCCTCCTTTCGGTTGCGGCTAGTTTGGAAAAAAGGAGCGAACATCCTTTGGGAGAAGCTATATTGGCTGAAGCAAAGGCAAAAAATAGTCCGATGAACGACGTCTCTGAATTTGATTCTATCACTGGTCATGGTATTAGAGGGGTGATAGAAGGGATCCTCTATTATTTTGGTAATTCAAGACTGATGAATGACCTCCAGATTGATCTTTCTTCAACAGGGTCAGCCGTAAACGTGTTACAATCCCAAGGGAAAACGGTGATGTTTTTAGCGACCAAAACATGTTTATGCGGATATATTGCCGTTGCGGATCCCATAAAACCCTACTCAAAAGCAGCGGTTCAAACGCTTCAGGTCCTGGGAATCCAAACCATCATGATCACGGGTGATAATGCCCAAACGGCCAATGCCATTGGGCAGGCTTGTGGGATATCTACCGTCCTAGCGGATGTGCTCCCCAAGGACAAAGCGGATGCGATTAAAAAGCTGCAAGACCAGGGACTTAGAGTTGCGATGGTGGGGGATGGTATCAATGATGCCCCAGCGTTGGCTCAGGCGGATTTGGGTATCGCAATGGGAGCTGGGACGGATGTTGCGATTGAATCGGGGGATATGGTGTTGATTAAAGATGATTTGAGAGACGTGGTGATCGCAATGGATTTGTCGCGCTACACCATGCGTAAGATTAAGCAAAATTTATTTTGGGCTTTTTTGTATAACATCCTGGGTATTCCGATTGCAGCAGGTGTGTTGTATCCAGTTTTTGGATTTTTACTCAATCCTATGATCGCGGGCACTGCTATGGCATTTAGTTCTGTTTCGGTGCTGGGCAATACTCTTTTAATGAATACGTATCGGCCTATTGGTAGTGTAAAATAAGTCCTGCTGATGCAGGAACGATATCCTGAGCGCCGTATCTCATTATTGGAACACCATGAGCCCTGAATTATTTTCTCTGCCGTATCCTTTCTCTGGACTCACTGATCAAGCGGCTGCAGCTCAACTCAAAAAAGATGGCTTTAATGAAATTCGCCATGCCGGACAGCTGGCGTTGCTAGGTACGATTTTTGAAATTCTAAAAGAGCCTATGTTTGGGTTGCTGTTGGGTACCGTTTGCATTTATTTCCTTTTGGGCGATCCGCAAGAAGCAGCGATGTTGCTGGCCATGGTGAGTTTGGTGGTGGGTATTACCATCTATCAGAAACGGCGCACAGAAAAAGCGGTGTTTTTGCTCAAAGAGCTTTCCAGTCCGCGTGCTTTTGTGATTCGGGACGGCAAGCAGGATCGGATTCCCGGGCGGGAAGTGGTACGTAACGACCTCATTTTTATAAGTGAAGGGGACCGCATCCCAGCAGATGCTCAAATTGTATCCAGCCTTAATCTATCTGTAGATGAGTCGATGCTGACCGGTGAATCACTGCCTGTCTATAAACCAGCAAAAGAGAGTGTTTATGCCGGTACATTGGTGGTAAAAGGATCCGGCTTTGCCCTCGTTACCGTCACTGGGGCATGGACACAAATGGGTAAAATCGGAAGCTCGCTCACGACTATCGCCCGAAGCAAAACCTTACTCCAAACCGAAGTCAACCGAATAATGGTAGGGCTCCTGGGTATCGGCTTAGCAACTTGCGCTGCGGTAGCACTCCTATACGGATTTGTGTACAACGAATGGTTAACCGGTAGTTTGTTTGGCTTGACGTTGGCAATCGCCATGATCCCAGAAGAATTCACGGTTGTGATCTCCGTATTTACGGCACTGGGTGCCTGGCGCATGTCGAAAGTGGGCATCTTAGTCCGGCAAACCTCGATCGTGGAAACATTGGGCGCAACGACCGTTTTATGCACCGATAAAACTGGGACGCTGACTCAAAATCAACTGAGCATCCATACACTGTGGTGCGAGGGGAGTCGCTGGGAGACAGGCCTGATCAATCCGGTACCTGAATCCTTTCATGCCATTATTGAATTTGGGGTGTTGGCCAGTCAACAAAACCCATTAGATCCGATGGAGCAAGCCATATTTCAATTTTTAAAAACGAATATGGCCAATGCCGCTAACCATTGGCATCCGAAATGGGAGTTGGTCCGAGATTATCCGTTATCCGAACAACTATTGGCCACTTCCTTGGTATGGCGGGCAGCGGAGGTCTCACAACTCATCATCGCCACCAAAGGGTCTCCCGAAGCGATCATAGATCTGTGCCATTTGGACGCATTCACTACCGTACAGATCGAAGCTGCAGCAAAAGAAATGGCCCAAATTGGACTGCGTGTTATTGGCGTGGCTACTGCTCGATTTCAATCGGATACCAACCCGGTATTGCCCGCCAATCCACACGACTTCGCATTCGAATTTTTAGGCCTAATCGGATTTACGGATCCCCTACGTCCCAATGCAGCAGCTGCTGTGGCCGAATGCCAAAATGCGGGGATACGAGTCGTGCTGATGACCGGAGATTACCCCGCTACCGCACTAAACGTCGCCCAAACAATAGGGCTAAGTAACCAGACGCAGGTACTGACGGGTGCTGAGCTTCAAACCTTATCCGACCCCGATCTGGAAGAGAAGCTCAAAACCGTTTCTATCTTTGCGCGGATGCAACCCGCCCAAAAACTACGACTCGTACAAATTCTTAAAAAAAATGATGAGGTTGTTGCGATGACAGGGGATGGCATAAATGATGCGCCGGCCTTAAAAGCCGCTCATGTGGGAATCGCAATGGGAAAACGTGGTACGGATGTCGCCCGCGAGACCGCCGACCTAGTGCTTACGGATGATAATTTTGCCTCCGTTGTAGCAGCTATACGAAAAGGGCGACATATCTACCAAAACATCAAACGCTCGTTTGCTTATATATGGGCCTTGCATATCCCTATTGCGGGTCTGGCCATCATTCCGTTAGTGGTGGGTTGGGAGCCCATTTTCATGCCGATACACATTGTCTTTTTGGAATTAATTACGGATCCGGCCTGTTCCCTGCTTTTTGAAGCGGAGCCGGAAGCGCCAGACTTGATGCGGGCCCCTCCCCGCGGACTAAAACAGCCCATCTTCGACTGGCCGATGATCGTGGACTCCAGTAGTCGTGGTGCGCTCATTACCATGGGGTGTGTCGCGGTGTATTTTGTCGTTACCGTGTTCCTCAATCAAAGCCCAGCTGCAGCCCGTACAACAACATACGCTACGCTAATTGTTTCCAATTTAACATTGATTTTTAGTTACCAACTCCAAACGAAATCACCGCTAACGATTCTGTTGCAATCGAAAAATAAGTTTCTTTGGCCAATGGTGCTGGTAAATTTTACAATTTTGATGCTGATTTTGTTTGTCCCGGCGTTAAGAGACTTGTTTCATTTTGTAACGCTTTCCCTGGCCAATTGGATACTAATCCTAGTGCTTGGGATCGGATCTGTATTAGTACTGCCTCAAAAACGTGCCCTAAAGGGTATTAATTTTCTATAATATTACGTAATCCAAATAATTTGGAACCGTTGCATCCCAGCCAAATTTAACCTTGAGTTTAGACTGTAAAAACGTTGCGGACTGGGCTTCGCCATGGGTGATAAACAGTCCTTTTGGGGGGTGGGTTAAGGGGCTTAGCCATGCCATTAATTCTTCGTAGTCGGCATGGGCTGACAAGCTGCTGATCATTTCAACCTTGGCTTTAACAGGAACTATTTCGCCAAATATTTTAACTTCGGGCTCTCCTTTCATCAGGAGATCACCGCGGCTACCACCGGCCTGAAAGCCGGCAAAAAGTATCGTATTTTTTGAAGAAGGAAGCATTCTTTTAAGATGATGCAATACGCGGCCGCCTGTTGCCATGCCGCTTGCTGAAATAATAATTTTGGGCTGGTCTAAAAAATTAATGTTTTTTGATTCTTCGACACTACGGGCGTATGTGGCCACATGGCAGGTGTGTTGACAATCACTCTGACTCAGCCGAAGTTCACTTTGATATTTATACATCAACTGACTGGCATCAATGGCCATAGGACTGTCCAAAAAGATAGGAAGTTGATCTGGAATCCGTTTGCCGACCTTTAATTGATAGAGAAAATATAACAAACTTTGCGCACGCCCTACGGCAAAGGAGGGGATTAACACAGACCCCCCACGATCGATTGTTTGCTTAATGACGCGCTCCAAACAATCCAACGGGTCTTCTTTTTCGTGCAGTCGGTCACCGTACGTGGATTCCATCACAATGTAATCCGTTTTGGGGATAGTATCGGGTGCTTTTAATACCGGATCGTGGGGTCGTCCCACATCTCCTGAAAATAAAATAGAGGTTCGATCATCTCGTATCTCAAGACTGGCTGCGCCCAATATATGTCCGGCATGATGGAATGTCACCTGAAGACCTGCAATTGAAAGCGGCGTTTGAAAATTGCAAGGAATAAAGTGATCAAAGGTTGCTCGTGCATCTTGTTCCGTAAAGAGCGGAAGTGCTTTTTTATGTTTTGAATACTTATATTTATTAGCACGTAAGGCGTCTTTTTCCTGGAGGTGACCAGAATCAGGAAGTAGTAGGGTACAAAGGTCTCTTGTCGCGTGGGTACAATAAATGGGCCCATTAAACCCATTTTTTACAAGAAGCGGTAAATACCCGCTATGGTCGATGTGAGCATGCGTCAAAATAACCGCATCGATCGATTTGGGATCGATAGGAAGTGGGCTCCAGTTTCGGAGTCGAAGCTCTTTGTATCCTTGGAACAATCCACAGTCAATTAGAATTTTTTTGCCGTGCACGTCCAACAAATATTTAGAACCGGTTACGGTTTTAGTTGCGCCCCAAAATGTAAGTTTCATTATTCAAGCCTTTTGGGGTGTCACTAACACTTTTTGGTTGTATGAATAGGCCCGGCTATTTCTCATCCCTCTTGTTTCTGCTTTTTGTGTCGAACCAAGAGGTTCTGAGATTCGCAATTTCTCGAGACGCGCGGACTACCGAAGAGCGGCGCCTTCAGGCATAGCGGAGTAGTTAAGCGGATTGAAAATTGTAAAGATCAGGTTCTCTGGCGGAGAGCGAGGGAGCTATTATACGGGGCTAGCGTCGCCCCCTCCATCGAAATGAATTCGCTGGAGCCTCCCCCTCACGCCCTAACGGGCTGTTTCTCATCCCTCTTGTTTCTGCTTTTTTGTAACTGAATCTGGCGGAGAGCGAGGGATTCGAACCCCCGGAGCCTTGCGGCTCAACGGTTTTCAAGACCGCCGCGATCGACCACTCTGCCAGCTCTCCGTCGAGGATTTTATCATTGCTCTTGGACTTGAACAACAGGGAACTGTTTGGGATTAGACTGGGCACGTTTCAGCTGTAACGCAAAGCGCTTCTCTATTTTTTCAGAATAAAATCTGGTTGCAAACGCAAAAATTACCTTGTAAAATGCCGGCCATATTTCTCCCGTTTATAATTCGTTATGAAAAGGATTTTTCAGAAGTTATGAGCTCATTGTTTACCTTTCGCGAAAATTTAAATGCGGTGTTGGTCCTTTCTACTGGGGAGTATTTTTTTGGTGTTGGAGTGGGTCAGTGTGGTTCTGTTGAGGGTGAGATCTGTTTTAATACAGGAATGACCGGATATCAAGAAACGTTGACAGATCCCTCGTATGCGAATCAGATCATCACCTTTACGTTTCCCCATATTGGTAATGTTGGGGTTAATCTTGAGGATAATGAGTGTGAACGTCCGTTTTGCAAAGGATTGGTTATTCGTGAAGATATTACGAATGCCTCTAATTTTCGTGCTACGCAGCATTTGAATGCTTGGTTAGTTCAAAATGGTCTAACTGGTATTGCTGGTGTAGATACCCGTGCTTTGACACAGATTGTTCGAGATAAGGGAGCGTGTCACGTTCTTATTTATTTTGGAACAGCAGGAGAGACAATTGATGTTCAAAAATTGGCGGCATCCATTGTGGATCGGCCAAGTTTGTTAGGGTGCGAGCTGACTCATGTGGTTACGACAGCTTCTCGATATGTTTGGACTGAGAAGTCTTTTAAGTTGGGTCAAGCTTTTTTTGAGAATATGCGCACGCATTCACATACTGTTGTTGCCTTGGATTATGGGATTAAGCGTAATATTTTGAGATTGTTGGCTGACGAAGGTTTTCGTGTGGTGGTGATGCCAGCGACATCGACTTTTGAGGAAATTATGTCGGAGTCCCCAGATGGGGTCTTTTTGTCTAATGGTCCTGGAGATCCGTTTGAGACTTCTCGATTTACGGCTCCGGTTTTGCGTCAGTTGTTGGCTAAGAAAGTGCCTATTTTTGGAATTTGTATGGGCCATCAGTTATTGGCTTTGGCGCAGGGTATGGAAACCGTTAAGATGCATAAGGGCCATCGCGGAACCAATCAACCTGTTCAACATTTAGCCTCTAAACGTGTTTATATCACAAGTCAAAACCATGGTTTTTGTGTTTCAACTCAGCATATTTCGGATGATGTTGAGATTACCTATCTCTCTCTTTTTGATCAATCTGTCGAGGGATTGAAGTCCAAGAATGCACCGGCTTTTTCGGTTCAATTTCACCCAGAAAGTTCTCCTGGCCCTCATGATACCCGGTTTCTGTTTCAAGAATTTAAAGCCATGATTTTGGCACATATTAGTATGAAAGAAGGGCTTTATGCCAAAACGAACTGATATCAGTAGTATTTTGATTATTGGTGCGGGGCCTATTGTGATAGGGCAGGCATGTGAGTTTGATTATTCGGGTACACAGGCGTGTAAAATCCTTAAAAATGAAGGCTACCGAGTTATTTTAGTGAATTCAAACCCAGCGACGATTATGACTGACCCCGAAACAGCGGATGCCATTTATATTGAGCCGATTACGCCGGAATTTGTAGAGAAAATTATTGCAAAAGAACGTCCCGATGCACTGCTCCCTACTGTCGGGGGGCAAACCGCACTGAATTGTGCGATGTCATTGCATCAAAGTGGGGTGCTTGATCGATATAAAGTAATCATGATTGGGGCTAGTCCCCACGCCATTGAAAAGGCTGAAAATCGCAAGCTTTTTAATAAAGCGATGTCTAAAATTGGGCTAGATGTACCTAAGCATGCGGTTGTTAATTCCCTTGAAGACGCATTAAAAGCCTTGCCTGAGATTGGTCTTCCTGCGGTCATCCGCCCCTCGTTTACGCTTGGTGGAAGTGGTGGTGGAATCGCATACTCAGAAGAGGAGTTTCGTGGGATTGTATTAAATGGGCTTTCTCTTTCTCCGACCACTGAGGTGGTTATTGATGAATCCATCGTTGGGTGGAAAGAATATGAAATGGAAGTCATTCGGGATAAAAATGATAATGCAATCATTATTTGTTCCATTGAAAACATTGACCCTATGGGCATCCATACGGGGGATAGTATGACGGTGGCTCCTGCACTCACTTTGACAGATAAAGAGTACCAAATTATGCGGGATGCTTCGATTGCAGTGCTTCGTGAGATTGGGGTTGAAACGGGTGGCTCTAATGTTCAATTTGCAGTGCATCCGCTTACGGGACGTTTGATTGTTATCGAAATGAATCCGCGAGTTTCTCGCTCTTCTGCTTTAGCCTCAAAGGCGACAGGTTATCCCATTGCAAAAGTAGCCGCAAAGCTTGCGGTTGGGTACACTTTAGACGAAATTGAGAATGATATTACAAAGGTAACCCCTGCTTCGTTTGAGCCTTCTATAGATTATGTTGTCACTAAAATCCCTCGATTTACTTTTGAGAAATTTCCAAAAGCAAGTTCGTTGCTATCTACCCAAATGAAATCAGTGGGTGAGGCGATGTCGATTGGGCGATCTTTTTCTGAAAGTTTCCAAAAGGGACTCCGGTCTATTGAGCAAGGTTATTGTGGGCTTAATGAAGTCGAAATGGAAGGGGTGGATCCTGGGAAATCTTATCTAGAAAATAAAGAGACTATTAAAAAGATATTGTCGCAATTTTCACATCTTCGTTTTTTGCATATTGCGCAGTCTATGCGATTGGGTTGTCCCCAGGATGATATCCAAGAATTTACTCATTTTGACCCTTGGTTTATTGCGCAAATTCAAGCTATTTTAGTCTTTGAAGAGCGATTGAGAGCTGACGGTTTTCCCAACTCTAAGGATGGGCTTCTGGCCTACAAAAAAATGGGCTTTTCTGATTTAAGAATTGCTCAGTTGTGTGGAAAATCTGAGAAAGAGGTCAGGCAAAAAAGGGCGGATTGGAACTTACATCCGGTTTATAAAAAAGTGGATACTTGTGCGGCTGAATTTTCTTGTAATACGGCCTATCTTTACTCTACTTATGAAGGAAATGCGCTCCAGGATGCGGTGTGTGAAGCTGCGCCGAGTTCTCGTAAGAAAGTGATCATTTTGGGCGGGGGGCCAAATCGCATTGGTCAGGGTATCGAGTTCGATTATGCCTGCGTGCATGCCGCCTATGCGTTAAAAGAGTTAGGTATTGAGAGTATTATGGTGAATTGTAACCCTGAAACGGTTTCAACTGATTACGATACTTCTGATAAACTTTATTTTGAGCCCTTAACTTCTGAAGATGTCTTAGAAATAGTTGCAACCGAACAAAAAAATGGTGAGGTTTTGGGTGTTATTGTCCAGTTTGGTGGTCAAACACCTTTAAAGTTAGCCAAAACTCTTCAGGAGGCCGGAGTGCCCATTATTGGTACGCAACCTGATATGTTGGATTTGGCTGAAGATCGCGAAAGATTCAAAGCGTTACTCGATCAATTAGGGCTTGTTCAACCTAAAAATGATATTTGTTTCACGCTTGAAGATATTCAAGGTGCTGCTCAACGTGTTGGGTATCCTGTGGTTGTAAGGCCGTCTAATGTTTTGGGTGGGCGTGCGATGGAAGTGCTTCTTTCTGAGCGGGATTTGACAAGTTATATTGACCAGCATGGGGCGCATATTTTAGATGGTCCAATTTTGATTGACAAATTTTTAGAAAATGCCGTCGAAATTGATGTCGATGTTCTTTCGGATGGTAATCAAGTATTTGTTGCCGGGATTATGGAGCAGCTTGAGGAGGCGGGTGTTCATTCAGGGGATTCTGCCTGTTCTATTCCTACTGTTTCATTAAGCCAGGATCAACTTCAAGAAATTACTGCAGTGAGTGTAAAGTTAGCTAGGGCCTTACATGTTGTAGGATTGATGAATCTGCAGTGTGCTTATCAGAATGGCCAGCTTTTTATCTTGGAAGTCAATCCTAGGGCGTCTAGAACTGTTCCATTTGTGGCCAAAGCGACCGGTAATAGTTTGGCTAAAATTGCGGTCAATCTGATGGTTGGGAGGTCGTTATCTGAATTTAATTTAAAGAGTGCTACGCCGGAGCATTATTCGGTAAAGGAGGTTGTGTTTCCGTTCGGTAGGTTTGAAAATACAGACAGTGTTTTGGGTCCTGAGATGAAGTCAACGGGTGAAGTGATGGGTGTCGATACTTCCTTTGGGATGGCCTTTTTGAGAGCTCAGGAAGCTGCTGGTAATAAAATACCTATGGAAGGCAATGTATTTATAAGTGTCAGGGATCGAGATAAACCATTGATACTTGAAGCTGCTAAACTATTTTCGAAGCGATCCTTTTCTCTTTTTGCAACCAAGGGGACTGCTCAGTATTTGTCCGAGAATGGTCTTCCTGTAACGGTCGTGAATAAAGAAAAAGAAGGAGGTGATCATGCGATTTTACAAATTCTGAGTGGAAAATTTCAGCTCGTTGTTAATACCACGGCTGGAGATGATATTCCCGAGAGTTTTATGTTGCGACGATCTGCACTAGTCAAACGCATTCCTTATGTGACGACTGCAGCTGGGTTTAAGGCTTTTGCGACTGCGCTTGATGCGTTTCACGTTTTATCTGAGGTGTCTGTGACGCCTATTCAGGATTGGACTCAATCTTTCGGAACGTGTGTATTAAATGGTGTTCAATAACTTTAAAAGGAGTATTTCATGATTGCTATCGCTGAGTATATTTGGTTTGATGGTGCAACCCCTACACGTCGTCCTCGTTGTAAGGCTCGTGTGGTTGATCTTGATCCTGCTAATGTTTCTGTTTCCGATTTTCCTGAATGGGGGTTTGATGGATCTTCCACGAATCAGGCGCCTGGGAATAGTTCGGACTTGGTCTTGAAACCAGCTTCCTTTTTTAAGGATCCTATTCGAGGTGGAGATAACTTTTTGGTTATCTGTGAAGTGTTTAATGCCGACGAGACCCCGCATCGAACCAATGCACGGGCGCTTCTTCGGAATGTGTTAGAGGCTGGTGCAAATCAACTTGAAGCTTGTGGTGGATTTGAACAAGAATATACGTTGTTTAAAGATGGGCTTCCCTTGGGCTTTACAAAGACAAGTGAGCCTGAGCCTCAGGGCCCTTATTACTGTGGTGTTGGTGGGACCCGTGCTTTTGGACGAGAAATTGTTGAAGACCATTTGAATGCTTGTTTGGATGCTGAACTTAATATCTATGGCATTAATGCTGAGGTTATGCCTGGACAGTGGGAATACCAGGTCGGTTATCGTGGGTTTGAGGGTGATCAAAACGATATTTTGAACTTGTGTGATCAACGCGTGGTTGCCAATTGGTTATTAGAGCGTATTGCAGAAGATCATGGTGTTGAAGTTCGTTTTGATAACAAGCCTAAACAAGGGGATTGGAATGGTGCTGGCTGCCATACTAATTTTTCAACACGAGATATGCGTAACAAAGAGACTGGACGTGCGACGATTGAAGCAGCAGTTAAAGCGCTTGAGGCAAAGCATCGTGAGCATATTCAGGTCTATGGTGCGGATAATGATCAAAGACTTACCGGTAAGCATGAAACCTGTTCTTATCGACAGTTCCGTTCTGGGGCTTCTGATCGTGGTGCTTCTATTCGTATTCCTTTAGGCGTTGCTCAGAAGGGGTATGGTTATATTGAAGATCGTCGTCCAGGGGCTAATTCGGATTCCTACGTGGTTGTGGCAAGATTGTTAGCTACAATTGCAGGTATTTCTCAATTTGAGGCAGAATTTGAACCTTTTGTGTGTTTGAAATTAGACTTAGAAGCTGTTACAGCTCGGTAGAAGAGGAGAAAATTAATGTCTCAAGCTAAACAAAATGTGGGGGATCAGCAGCTTTGGGCTAGTCGATTTAAAAAATCAACAGATCCAGTTGCAAAGGCCTACAGTGATTCGATTGATGTAGATCGTCCGATGTTGTTTCAAAATATTTGGGGTAATGAAGCACATGTTATTATGCTCGCCAAACAAGGGATTATTAAGGATTCACATTGTCGTGAAATACTGAAGGGGCTACAGCAGCTCAAGGATGATTTTGTACAGAAGAAATGGGATTTGGCTGCACAAGAAGAAGATGTGCAGATGAATGTTGAACGGTATGTGATTAATACGGTTGGAATAGAGAACGGAGGTCGAATGCACACCTGTCGTTCTCGGAATGACCAGGTTGTTCTCGATACGAAACTCTATGTGAGGGATCAATTACTTCCGATTATTCAAAATGTCATTCGTTTTGTTGAGGAGTTATTGACTCAAGCGGATCAACATACTGAAACTTTAATGCCTGGGTATACGCATACTCAGCATGCACAGCCTATGACTTATGCGTATTGGCTGACGCATTATGCGGCGGTATTTTTACGTGATGTTAAGCGGCTTGTTGCCGCCTATCAGGTGACGAATACAAACCCATTGGGTGCAGGCGCTCTTACCGGCACTTCTTTCCCGATTGACCGTGAATTTACGACTCGTCTTTTAGGGTTTGATTCTGTACAAGAACATAGTTTAGATGCTGTTGGTGCCAAAGATTTTAATCTTGAAATTTTGAGTGCCTGCTCGATTTTCTTTTCGAGTCTTTCTCGCCTAGCGGATGAAATTATTTATGGGATTACCTATGAATATGGAACGATGGTTCTAGATGATGGTTTTTCAATGGGAAGCTCCATGATGCCTCAGAAAAAGAATCCTGGCGTACTTGAATTAGTTCGTGGTCGTACAGGTAAAATGTATGGCTTGTTAATGCAAATGCTGACCACAATGAAAGGGCTGCCATCGGGGTATAATCGTGATTATCATGAAGATAAAACGACTTTATCAGAAGGTCTTAAGTTGGTTTACGATACTGTTGAAGTAATGCGTGGGGTGATGAAAACCTTGGTGATTAAACCTGAGCGTATGAAATACTTGGTGGATCAGAATTTTGCAACAGCGACTGAATTGGCGAACTATTTAGTGAGTAAGCATGATATTCCTTTTCGACTATGTCATCGTATTGTCGGGTTTGTTGTAGGCCAATTGGTTGAAGAAGGTAAGAACTTTACAGATCGTGAACGGACTAAGGCGTTATTGGCTGAACGAGAAATTTCAATTAGTGATGCTGATTATGATCGTGTCTTGACCCCAGCTCATGTTATTTTGGAGTATACCTCGCAAGGTGGTGTTGCACCTAAGGAAGTGTCTAGAATGATTGCTAGCATGCGGCAAGAATGTGTTAATTTCCAGGCGGAGATTGATTTTATTCATGCTCAGCTTAACAAAGCTCGGACTGAGACGAACACTTTAGTTGAGAAAATTTTGAAGCAAAATCTCTCAGTTAATAATGCTATCGAAACTATCCTTTAATCATTTGCTTTCGGCTAAAGATGTCCAAAAGCAGGATATTCTCCTGCTTTTGGATGCTGCCGCATCTTTTCATGAGGGGATGGCGTCTGATGTTTGTCAATTCTGTGATCTTGCTAAAGGAAAAATATTAGCTTCTTTGTTTTTTGAAGCTAGCACGCGTACTCGATTTTCTTTTGAATCCGCGATGTGTCGATTAGGGGGTGCCGTGCTTACCCTTGAAAACGGGGCGTCTTCCTCTGTTAAAAAGGGTGAGACTTTGTCAGATATGGGACGGATTGTGAGTGGGTATGCAGATATTATTGTGATGAGACACCCTGCTTCTAATAGTGTGAAGGAATTTTCAGAATATTCTCAAGTGCCTGTGATCAATGCTGGAGATGGTCCAATGGAGCATCCCTCTCAGTCCTTAGTGGATTTGTATTCTATTTCTTACTTTCAGAAAAAATTGGATGGACTTTCTATCGGATTTGTTGGAGATCTTAAATTTGGTCGGACAGTTAATTCTCTTGTACAACTTTTGGCTTTTTTCCCTCATCAACAGTTTTATTTTATTTCTCATCCAAGCTTAAAAATTCATCCTGATAAAGTAAAGCTTCTAAGGGATTTGGGGCATCGCGTGGTTGAGCTTTCTGAATTTGGGGATGTTGTTCCTGAATTGGATGTGTTGTATATGACGCGGGTTCAGGCTGAGCGTTTTGAGTCTAAAGCACTTTTTGATCAAGTGAAAGATCATTTTGTGCTGACAGAAAAATCTTTGTTGGGTTGTAAGCCAACGCTCAGTATTTTTCATCCTCTACCCCGGATTAATGAAATCTCGATTGAGGTTGATCAACATCCTGCGGCTAGATATTTTGATCAAGCAAAGTTTGGTGTTTATGTGCGAATGGCTGTGCTGTGGCATATGCTTGGAAGGGCTATATGAATACTGGAGACTCTGTTTTTGTTTGGATTTCAACTTTGTTGGTTTTCTTAATGATTCCGGGGCTCGCTTTTTTTTATGCGGGTTTGGTGCGTAAGAAGAATATTTTGAGTGTTTTGATGGCATGTTTTGCGACACTTGCTATTGTCAGTCTCCAGTGGGTTTTGTTTGGCTATTCTCTTGCTTTTGATCCTGCAGAATTTATTCATGGATTTTTGGGAGGGTTTCATTGGGTAGGGCTTTCGGGTGTTCTTCATACGCCATTCCCAGGGTATTCTGCGACGATTCCCCATTCGTCTTATATGATGTTTCAAATGATGTTTGCGGTGATTACACCCGCTTTGATTATTGGGGCTGTGGTTGAACGTATGAAGTTTTCAGCATTGTGTGTGTTTATTCTTGCTTGGAGTTTTTTGGTTTATGATCCGATTGCACATTGGGTTTGGGGAATGGGTGGTTGGTTGCGCCAGTTGGGGGCTTTGGATTTTGCAGGTGGGACAGTTGTTCATATCAGTGCCGGGATTTCTGCGCTTGCTGTGGTTCTGATTTTAGGTAAGCGTAAAGAATTGGCTACGGCACACCCTTGCAATTTGCCGATGGTGGTTTTAGGTGCTGGTTTGTTATGGCTAGGGTGGTTTGGTTTTAATGCGGGGAGCGCACTTGCAATGTCTGATATTGCGATGCAGGCCTTTTTGACGACCCATTCTGCGGCAGCTGCGGCGACACTTTCATATTTGTTATTAGAGTGGGGATTTCAGAAACGTCCCACTATATTGGGTGCTGTGACAGGTGCTATTGCAGGCTTGGTAGCGGTTACGCCTGCTGCTGGATTTGTCTCTATCTTTGCAGCAATTTTTGTGGGTGCGGTGGCGAGTTTGGTTGCCTATTTTATGATTACTGTGGTCAAGAAAAAACTGGGGTATGATGATGCACTAGATGTTTTTGGTGTTCATGGAATGTGTGGTATTTGGGGGGCATTAGCTACAGGGATCTTTGCTTCGACCCAAATTAATCCGGGTGGTGCTGAGGGGTTATTGTATGGGAACCTGGGATTGTTTAAGGCGCAAGTCATTGCGGTGATTGTTTCAGTGGGGTATTCATTTTGTGTCACCTTTGTCTTGATAAAGGTGATCGATGCTATAATGGGAATCCGTGTCACAGAACAAGAAGAGTATCAAGGATTGGATTTGTCTCTTCATCATGAAATTGCTTACAAATTAGATTAGGAGCTTTTCAATGAAATACATCGTAGCGATTTTAAGGCCACATCGATTAGATGGGATTCTTGAGAAAATTCAAGAGTTTGGCCTCGTTCACTTTACACTCTCAAACGTGATGGGGCATGGGTTACAGAAAGCAACTGAAGAAGTGTACCGCAATGTGCTTGATTCAAAAGATATGCATGAATATGTAAAATTAGAACTTGCTGTTAATGATGTTTCTTTGGAACCGCTTGTTGAGATCCTCAAGACAGGGTTTGAGGGAGAGCTCGATGATGGAAAGATTTTTGTTTTAGAGCTTGTAAGTGCGATTAGTGTTCGTACTGGGGAGCGTGATGCTCTTGTTTTAGGCTAAGTCATGGACGAGCTGGGTTCACTCAAGATTGGTGTTTTTGGGTCTTCCGCTAAAGATGAGGTGACAGCTCTTTATACCGCGGCACATCGTGTAGGTGAGTTGATTGCGCAAGGGGGGCATCGCATCATCACGGGCGCATGCAATGGGGTTCCTTTGGTGGCTGTTTTGGGTGCAAAATCAAAGCAGGGTTTTTCGATAGGGTTTACAGCGGCGACGACGTGCCAGGCTCATGAAACTTTGATGGATACTTCCCCGACTTACTATGATGAGTTGGTTTGTATTCCTGAGGATTATCTGTATAAAGAAAGCCCTGTGATTTGTAAGAAGTATCGTAATGTTTCTTCAGTAGCCGCTTGCGATGCTGCCATTTTTATTAGTGGGCGATGGGGTACTTTGAATGAATTTTCCATTGCTTTTGATACGGGGAAAGTGATAGGAGTGTTGACCGGGATTGGCAAATTTGCAAGTCAAGCTGAACAATTGGTGACTTTTTTTAATAAAACGAGCTCTGCTCATATTATTTATCAATCGGATCCTGATGTGTTACTTGAAGAAGTTGTGAGGATTGCCGATGAGCGACGCCAACGTAGCTGAATACAGTATTCTAGATCGGGTCTTTAATATTCCGTTGAATGGAACGGTGAATTCATTGCGGATGGGATCTTATAAAACCAGTCATCATGGAAATGAGGCTGAGCATGCACTTATCTATTCAGGCGTGATTCATGCTCCTGAATTTCCTATTTTGCTTCGGATTAATTCAGCGTGTTATACCAGTGATATTTTTCACTCCCAAAGTTGTGATTGTAATTGGCAATTGAAGCAAGCGATGGATCGGATTTCGATTGAGGGTGGGCTGCTTATTTATCATTTTCACCATGAGGGTAAAGCGCTTGGTTTTACGCATAAACTTAGAATGATGCAGCTTTTAGAGGAGGGTTCTTCTGGGTGGGAAACCTGGCTGAGGCAGCATTACGATACGGATACTCGTCGGTTTTATTCAACGATTAAAATTTTACAGGATTTGGGCATTCAAAAAGTGAGGCTGATGACGAATAATCCCCGTAAACGCGAGGCCCTTGTTAGAAATGGTATCGATGTTGTTGAAACGATTCCTATTGTAACTCAAGCGCCAGAGCTACGTTTCTATCTGACCTCTAAGCGTCATATACTTGGCCACGAAATTCAATTTGATCATGAAATCTAACCCCCCAGATATTCTTTTGTTAGGGTCTGAAGGATCTCTAGGTTCTGAATTGGTTCAGTTGTGGTTAGGGCGTGATTTAGGTGTTTTTGGTATTGATAAACACCCTGTTTCTCAGCATGATATTGGGTATTATCAAGTAGACTGTGCTTTTCCAGCGAAAGTTCAAGAGGCTATTCAGGTTGTTACGTTACAGTATCCTAGTATTAAAGCAGTCGTTTCTACTTTGGGTGTTTTTGGTCAAAATGACTTGGAGGTCTACGATTTATCTGCTTTTCAACATTCTGTTCAAGTCAATTTAATGGCTGTTTGTGCTTTTTTTATAGGGTTGGCACAATTTTATGTAAAACAGATGAAACCTTTGAGGTTAGTTGCTGTGGGTTCTGCCGCAGGAAATGCTGGCAGTCAAGATTTCGGATATGCCGTTTCCAAGGCTGGGTTAAATGGGTTGATCGTCAGTTTATCAAAAGCGTATGCCTCAAAAGGGATTACCGTGATGGGCGTCAATCCAGGTATTTTTGATTCTTCGATGTCACGGGCTGTTCCGATTGAGCGTCAGGAAAAAACCATTGAAAAAACACACCTTAAACGGATAGGGACTCTTTCTGAAGTGTCAAGTGTGGTTTCGTATGTCGCACTAGAGGCCCCTGATTATCTATCTGGTGCGATTATTCCGGTGAATGGTGGGCAGTACACTTAGGCTCTTCTAGGGTGGCTAAGATCTCAGGAATGCAGTACGGGTTTTGGACGACGGCAGTGGCCATTCCAATGAGTGTGGCTCCTGCTGTTTGGAGTTCCTGAACTTGCTTGGCACTTGAAACTCCGCCAGTGGCAATAATGGGGATTTTAAGGGGGGCGATCAGTGTGGTCATTTCAAGTGTCCGATTGAAGAGGGATGGGCCCGTGAGGCCCCCTCCACCGATACTGAGTGCATTTTGGGGGAGTCCAATTTCCTGGCATTTTTGGAATTTGGCATTCCCAAGTGTAATGAACGTGAGCGGGAAGGTGGCGACGATTTCTGCAAGGATGAGCAGGGAGTCGTTAGATAGATCGGGAGAGACTTTAGGGCCCATGATGATGTCGGGGTACTGTAGCTTGAGATTGCGAAGGAGGTGAGTGAGTAATTCAGGGTGGGCTTGCATGTCTTGTCCATCGGGGGTGTTGGGGCAGCTGATATTGATTTCGATAAAATAGGGGCGTATTGCCCACTGAGGATGGGCTTTAAGTGTTTTGATGAGTTGGAGAATGTTGTATTCGTATTCATCCATGCTTTGTCCACCGATGCTGAAGCCGATGGGTTTGCTTGCAGGGAATTGAAGTAATTCATTGAGATGTGAAAGGGTATGGCTGAGCCCTTTTCCTGGGAGACCCATGGCATTGATCAACCCTTCTCCTTCGCTGGTCCAAATTCGTTTGATCCGGGGACGAGGGTTTCCTGGACGGGGGTCTCGCAGGATGGTTTTGAGGGTGGCTCCGCCTAGCCCAAATTGTGTCCAAAGACGCACAATTTCGTTGTCGCCTTCAAAGGCTGCCAAAATAAGCGGGGATGGGAATTTGAGGTGATGTAGACTGGTTTCAAGGTGACCTGGGATTTTGAAGGAGGTAATAAGATGTTCTAGGGGGCCTAGATTTTTAAGGAGTGTATGTCCCAGCAAAATGACCGATTCATAATCTTTGTAAAAGCGAGAGAGAATTGTACGAGATAATTTGTAGCAAGGGGAGAATATCGTAGCTCTCTTCATGCTTGTATTTTTTGAAGGGGAGCGTATTTGGCTAACAGTTTTTTTGTGCCGTTGCTAAAACCCACCACGAGAAGCATCTTCTCTCCTTCTCCATCCACTTTTTGAATCAATCCCTGCCCCCATTGGGCATGGTGGACTTTTTCTCCTGGACGGTAGTCGAATAGTATTGCATTTGTGCTGCTTTTGGTAAAGGTTGATGAGGTTTGTGGTTGGAATAGGGAAGGTGATTTGTTTGTTTTTTCTAGGTGTTCTGGCGGGAGCTCTTCAAGAAATCGCGAGGGTTCGTTTCGCCAGAGCTCCCCAAAAATGAGGCGTTGTTGGGCACTGGAGAGGTAGGCTTTTTTCTTGGCTCGGGTTAGGGCAACATAGCAGAGACGTCGCTCCTCCTCGAGCTCATTGGGGTCGAGCTTGGATTTGTAATGGGGGAGAATGCCTTCTTCAAAACCGGGAATGAACACGACTTCGAACTCCAAGCCTTTCGCCGTATGCATGGTCATGAGCGTGACGACATTGGGGTTAGGTTGGTTATCGTCTAGATCCGAGACCAGTGCGACTTTGGCTAAATACTCGCCGAGCTCGACTTCCTCTTCGCGGGCCATGGTGACGAGCTCAGACAAGATTTCCAGTCGATCGGTGCCCTTGATGCGGTCGTTTTGGATCATCTGGGCGTACCCGGATTCAGAGAGGATTTCTTGGATTAAGGCTGCGATTCGGTCTTGGGTGGCTTGGGCGTGGAAGGTTTGGAGTCGGGTAATGAGCTCAAAAAATTGGGTGATGTTTTCTTTGGCCTTGGTGGGGAGGGGAAGATCGGGGTGTGCAAGCCCTTCTCGGAGGCTCAGCCCTTGGGCGTCACAGAAGCTGGTGAATTTGCTCACACTGGTGTCACCTATGCCACGGGTGGGCACGTTAACGACTCGTTTGAAGGCGATCAAATCTTGGGGGTTATGAATCAGACGGAGGTAGGAGAGGATGTCTTTTACATCGGCCCGGGCAAAAAACTTCAGGCCGCCCAAGACCCGGTAAGGGATGTTTTGATGGACCATGGCCTCTTCTAAGATTCGGCTTTGGGCATTGGTGCGCAGCAAAATAACGATCTCACTAAGGGGATGCTTTTCGCCTAAGGTGATGATTTCTTTTGCGATATTTTGGGCTTCGGCCCGCTCGTCGTGGGTTTGGGTGTACTTAATCAGATCCCCGATTTCATTTTCGGTCCAGAGGTTTTTTTCCTTGCGTTGGACGTTATGAGTGATGAGGTGATTGGCGGTTTCGAGGATGCGTTTGGTGGACCGATAATTTTGTTCCAGATAAATGGTTTTGCAGGTGGGGTAGTTTTTTTCAAAGTTGAGGATATTCCGGCTATTGGCCCCGCGCCAAGAGTAAATGTTTTGGTCGAAATCGCCGACAACGGTGATGTTTTGGTAGGCCTTGGCAAGCAAATTAACCAGCGTGTATTGGCTGTGGTTGGTGTCTTGGTATTCATCAACCAGAATGAAATTGTACCAATCTTGATAGGTTTTCAGGACCATGGGGTGGTGTTGGAAAAGGAGGACGACATTGTTAATCAGGTCATTAAAATCAACCAGGCCGTTGTCTTTCAGTTGTTTTTCGTAAGCGTGGTAAAGGCTGACAATGTGGCGATCTTCACTGGATCCGGGGATGATCATCCGGTTTTTAAAGTCTTGGATTTTATAGAGTACGCCAGTGGCGGAGTACGTGTTTTCAGAGAGATTGTGCGCTTTGATGAGGCCTTTGATGATTTGGGTTTGGTCTTGTTGATCGGCAATATTAAAGGAGGAGTTTCGCCCAAGGTGATGAAAATCTCGGCGTAAGACGTAGACACAAAATGAGTGAAAAGTCCCTAAAAATGGGGTGTCTGTGGAATCGTGAAGTTTGGCGACCCGTTCTTTCATTTCCCGTGCGGCTTTGTTGGTAAAGGTAATCCCGAGAATGTGTTGGGGGGTGACTCCAAATTCTTGGATTAGAAAGGCGATTTTGCGGGTGAGAACCGTGGTTTTCCCTGAGCCGGCACCTGCCACAATCAGTAAGGGGCTGCCAAAATGCGAGACGGCTTCTTGTTGTTGGGGGTTGAGATGATCGAGAAGGTGGCTCATGCCCTTTAGTATAGGGCTTTTTCTAGGATCGAGACACTTAGAATTTCGGGCAGAATGACGGGTGGTTTTCCTTTGGGATAATACACATAAAGTGGCACACTATTGCGTTTAAATTCAGCCAGAGCCTTTGTAATTTCAGGGTCTTGGTGGGTCCAATCGGCTTTAAACGCTTGGACATTGTGTTGTTTAAAAAGGGCGACAATTTTGGGTGATTGAAGGGTGGTTTTTTCGTTGTATTGGCAGGTGAGGCACCAGTCGGCACCGAAATCAATAAACACGGGTCCTTTTTGACGGGCCTCGGCAACAGCTTTGGCAGAATAGGGCTGGAAATTCTTGAGTTGAGGGCTGCTGTGTAAAAATAGCAGAGAAAGCAGCCAGATTGTCGTTAAGAACATCGGGATAGCTAAAATGCGTTTAAAGGTTTTGAACCAAGGGCCTGGCTTCGGGAGCAATTTCTGACTGCCAGGGATCAAGGAGAGCACGAAGTAGGGCGAGGCGAGCCCTAAGGCAAGGGCTGTAAAAATCCCGAAGCTGGTGGCCGAGGGCTGAAGTAAGGCGATGCCAATGGCTGAGCCCACAAATGGGGCTGCACAAGGCGTTGCGACGAGGGTGGTAAGTACGCCAGTGGCAAAGGCACCCCAGTTGCCACGGTGGTGCTTGGACAAATCAATGCGTGTAAACATGAGGCCAAATTCGAATAGATCCAAAAGATTGAGCGTGATACCGAAAAATAATAGGGCTAGGGCAATGAGCATGACTGGTGACTGGAGCTGAAATCCCCATCCGACTTGATGTCCGAATGCTTTGAGAATAATCAACGCCCCCCCTAAAATCCAAAAGCTGCTCAAAATACCTCCGGTGTAGCAGAGGCTTTCGGTGAACTTGGCCTTCTGGAGGAGCTTGAGGGATAAGACGGGTAAGACGCAGGGCATGAGATTGAGAATGAGGCCACCCAAAAAGGCGGACCCCAGAATAATGAGCAGATTCAGAAAGGGATGTGTTGCGTTCTCCTTAAAATAGCCTTGGGTTTGCGGGTTCGTGAGTGGTGTGTTATCGGAGACCGGGATTCTGAGGGAGAGGGTGGCGTTTTCGGGTTTGCATAGGTCTTTGCAGATCAGATATTTGATTTCGACCTGAATGCTGAGGCAGGGTTCGGCGCTAGTCGTCGTGAGCTTGAATTTGAAATTGGCCTCGTGTTCGTAGCCTTTTTGGGTCATGCCTAGGGCTTGGAAGGTGGTGGTCGGCTCAAAAAATGGGCCTTCGATCCTGGTGTTGTTCGGGAGGTGCCATTTAAATTCGGGGGGCATTCCGGCTTCACCTGGGTCAGCCCCATACGTATGCCAGCCTGGTGCGAGTGGGATATGCACGACAATCCAGGTGGGTTTTCTAGGTTGGATGGAGAGTGTTTTGCTTAAAAGCTCGGCAGCACAAATGGGGAAGGCGAGGGTGAGAAGTGCGAGGATCCCGAGTACGCGTTTCACAGCAAGACCTGGTCGAATACCCCTTTGGTATAGGCTACAACGGGGGCTTTAATGGGCATCAAATAGGTGTGTTTCCCGTATTTTTTAGCGACATTCACAATCTGTGCCCCAATTTGGATATTTCCTTCGAGGCTGAGTTCAAAGTTTTTGGGAAAAATGGCGTGGTTGCGGGTTTTCCAATAGGCCAAGGATTTGTCACTGAGGACGGGCGATATCCCGATAAAGAGCTCTTCATTTTCAAGCTGTTCGATATAAATCCGGGCCAGTTCGGGATCAAAAAAAGGTTGGGTAAAAAATCCATCTGCACCCGCCTCTTTTTTGGCTTGGCAGTAGGCTAATTCTTTTTGGAAGGATTGTCGATACGGGTCAAGCCCCCCGTAAATTTTGAGTCTTGGGTAGCGCAGTCGCGTGGCTTCGATCAGGGAAATGGCTTTTAAGGCATCCGGTTCGCTGTCGTCGCCGCTGATGATCAATACGTGATTCAAGCCTAGATTCATCAATGCACCGATTTTCGAGAGGATATCCGCGATAGGCCGATCCGAGCTACGAATATGGGGAATGGCCACAAAATCCTCTTCCAGTAGCCATTGTACGGCCGTGGTGCTGCGATTATCCAGACGCATGACGTCAGGGACGTTAATGCCGCTGATAGCAGGCACGGATTGGCGGATATCGCGTGCTTCTTGAAGAAAAGCTTCACGCTCGCGGGGGACAAGTTCAATGAGATTCATGGGACTTCAATCTATCATAATCTGTGGTGATTACGGAAGGCTTGGACCTGTTACAATACCGGTATGAAAATTCAACTCGGTATTGATATTGGTGGAACAACGGTTTCGATTGGCGGGGTTTTAGAGACCCAGCTGGTTTTTGCGCATAGTGTTTGGTTGGCTAAAGGGTGTAAACCTTTGGTGGAGCAGATTGTGAAGCTCTGGAAATGGGCGATGGAGCAAGCAGGTGAGCGCGAAGTTGAATTGAGCCTCGGGATCGGATGTCCTGGGACCTGGGTAGATGGCAAGATTTTGCCTGGAACGGCCTTAAATTTGGAGACATATTCTGGAGAAATGGATGGCTTTAATTTAGGGGAGTCTGTGTGGCGTCATTTACCGAAGAATTGGGTTGTTCGTGTTCAAAATGATGCGTGGACCCAGGCGAAAGGGGGCATTATGTTGCTCTCTCATTCCAAAATGCCCTGTAAATGGGGGTACGTTGGGCCTGGAACTGGACTGGGTGGGGCCATTGTAGAGGTTACGCCGTCGGGGATGATTGTCTCGGGAGTAGGGGATCTTTGTGCAAAGGCTGAGCCGGATTTATGTGGGAAGTTGATTGAACGACTGACCGGGTATACGGCCTATTCTATTGCCAGAACCTCGGCTTTGGCGGATCAATTTATGCCGATTTTTGATCGCATGGGGATTCGATTGGGGCAGGTTATTTTGGATATGGTGGATCGCTATCAGGTCGATGGCATTATCATTGGCGCGAGTTTGGGAACACAGCCGCCTGTCTCGGGATGGTTGTTGTCGGCTGCGCATGATTTTATTGCAAAAAAAGAGCGTAAAGCACCCCCTATTGAAGTGATTCATGACCCTAGACGCGCTGCAATATTGGGGGCCTGTAACTTGGAGAATGAGGCGAGTCGGGGTAGTATGGCGTGATGCGACGTCTCTATTTTCTGGTGACTGTGTTTTTGGTGCTCATGATAAGTATGACAGCTTTTGCTTCAGGGAAGGTCTATATTCTGTGCTACCACACCTTTTTGGGTAAGTCCAAGATCTGTACTGATTTTTCGATTCCGGAATTTCGAGCTCAAATGATAACGCTTCAGCAAGAGGGCTTTCGCTTTGTTCAATGGAAAGAGGTTCTCCAAAATCGCGTTCAAGGCTCCAAAAATATTTTGCTCATGATTGATGATGGGAATATCAGTACTGATGCGGCCTATCATCAGGTCCTCAAGCCCCTTGGAATTAAGCCGATGTTGGCCTTATATCCTGGGATTTTGAATACTCGTAAATTTGCCCTGACTTGGTCCCAAATTAAGGTCATGCAACAGGATGGCTGTGAGGTTGCTTCTCATGGCTATTTTCATGAGTACTTTACTCAAAAATTTCACGATGAGCATCCTAAAGATTTTGACAATGAATTTTATCTTTCCAAATCCATTTTGGAGTCTAGATTGGGCTTAAAAATTAACGAAATTGTGTATCCATTTGGGATTTCAAGTGACATTGCCACACAAACCTTAAAATCAGCGGGCTACAGATATGGGTTTTCATTGCGCCAGTCTCCTTTGAGTGTGCCCATTCCTCCGGCAGAGGCCTTAGATCTGCCCCGGTATATGGTGACCAGAGGGCAGGGGGCTACGGCCATTTTTGGGATGCTTTCTCGCGTGGCAAAGGGCAGTCAATGACCCCAATTTTGTCGATCCAGGATTTGTCGTATGCCTACGCGCAAAAACCGGTTCTGACGAACGTTCAGTTTGAGATGGGACAAGGTGATTTTGTGGCAGTGATTGGCCCAAATGGGGGTGGGAAATCGACCTTTATTAAACTCATTATGGGGCTGATCCAGCCCGATTCTGGGACGATTCGGTTGTTTGGGGAGCCTGTTGAATCCGGACGTCGTTTGGTGGGCTATTTACCTCAGTTTCAAAATGTAGATTTGGATTATCCCATTTTGGTGGAAGAAGTGGTTTTGATGAGCTTGCTTCAGGGGAATTGGTTGCGATCTATCCGTCGTAAAGACCGGCAATTGGCTTGGGATGTGTTGGAGAAAGTGGGGATTTTGCATCTTAAAGATCGTCCTTTGTCTGCGCTCTCTGGTGGCGAAAAACAGCGGGTGTTTTTGGCAAGGGCCTTGGTCAATCAGCCGAAACTTTTGATTTTAGATGAGCCCACGACGAGTGTGGATATTCAGGCTGAACAAAGCTTGTATCGCTTGCTCCAAGACTTGCATCAATCTCTGGCGATTTTGATGGTCTCCCATGACTTGTCTGCGGTATCGCAGTTGGTCAATAAAATTGCGTGTTTGAATCAAAAAATGGTTTTTCATCAGACTAAAGAATTAACCGCTCAAGATTTGGAGGAGGTGTACGGCTGTCCTGTCGCACTGATTGCGCATGGGGTTCCGCATCACCATTTGGAGTCCCATGGCTGAGCTACTCTCTTACCCTTTTTTTCAAAATGCGTTGTTGATCGGGCTTTTATGTAGCTTGGTTTGTGGAGTGATTGGTAGCTTTGTGGTGGTGAAGCGGATGTCCTTTATTTCCGGGAGCATTGCGCATGCTGCTTTTGGCGGCTTGGGGTTAAGTTACTGGTTAGGTTTTAATCCGCTTTTGGGGGCGATGGGATTTGGATTTTTGTCGGCACTCTTAATGGGGATGATTCGCTTCCGTTTTCGCCAACAAGAGGATGCATTGATCGGGGCCTTATGGGCGGTCGGGATGTCTATCGGGGTGATTTGTATTTCTTTGGGGAGCGGCTATGCCGGTGATTTATTCGGATATTTATTTGGCAGTATTTTACTGACCTCCGATTCGGATCTGCTCTTGATGGTGCTGTTGAATATCTTGGTGCTGGGTGCTGTGGGCTATTTTTATTATCCTTTGGTGGCCATTACGTTTGATGAAGATTACGCTTCGGTCTTAAACCTGCCTGTGATGGCCTTGTATTTAGGGCTTTTGGAGTTGGTGACTTTGACGGTAATTATGCTTTTGAAAGTGGTGGGGACCATTTTGGTGATCGCGCTTTTGACCTTGCCTGCATCTGCTGCTGCGAACTGGACTGCCCGACTCAGAGTGATGATGATGGTTTCTGTCGGGATTGGGGCTGTTTCTACGGTGGGCGGTATTTTTCTTGCGACGTTTTTGAACTTTCCACCTGGCCCGGTGATTATCTTTGTGTGTAGCTTGTTTTATGTGGCAAGCTTACTCATTCACTCCAAAGATTGAATTTTTTCAATAATCTGGGTGGTGGAATAGCCGGGTAAAAAGGGGAGTATCTTGACCGCGCCGCCATAGGATCGGACGACCGGGGTTTCAGGAAGGTTTTCGATGCTGTAATCGCCACCTTTGATGTGGATATCGGGCCTTAGTGCTTTAATGAGTGCAATGGGTGTGTTTTCCTCAAAAATGACCACTAGGTCGACGCAGGCAAGGGCTGCGAGCATGTAGGCCCGCTGGTCTTGATCTAGGATAGGACGATGGGGTCCTTTATTGCCACGAACTGAGGCATCCGAGTTGACCCCAATGATGAGTTTGTCGCCGAGCTTTTTGGCGGCGGTCAGGTAATCGATATGCCCGGGATGCAGGATGTCAAAACAACCATTGGTAAAAATTACCCGTTCATTGGCCCAGGATTGGCGAATGGTAATGGCTTCTTCTAGTGTGTGTAGCT
This sequence comes from bacterium, assembly GCA_023249285.1. GTDB lineage: Bacteria > Margulisbacteria > Marinamargulisbacteria > SXXA01 > JAHFDB01 > JAHFCZ01. The sequence continues at coordinate 27,548 of JAHFCZ010000003.1, forward strand.
TAGGAGACTGGAGGCTCATGCTTAAGGAGTTGCTCGTTGTGGAGGGTCTCTTTGAGTTCGTCCAATGTCAGGGTTGCGGTTCCTAGCTTGCCGACGACAATCCCTGCGGCCTCGTTGGCTAAGTGGGTGGCGGTAGGGAGATCTAGGCCTGCAGCCATGCCCATGGCCAGGACTGAAATGACGGTGTCTCCGGCGCCGGTGATGTCATACACTTCTTTGGCCTTGGTCGGGACATCGCAGCGGCTTCCGTTTTTATTAAGAATGGTTGCCCCTTTTTCGGAGCGGGTAATGACCAGCCCGTCCAGTTGCAGTTTTTCGATTAATTTTAAGCCTTCCGTGGTGAGCTGTTCTTCGGAGGTGATTTTTTGGTGTATGGCCAGCTCAAATTCACTGAAATTGGGGGTCAGCACAGTGGCGTGATGGTATTTTTTATAGTCATCCCCCTTTGGGTCAATGACGATCGGAATGTGGTGTGACCGTCCAAATTTAATTAGGGTTTGTAGCAATTTTGGGGTAATCGTGCCCTTCAGATAATCCGAAATCACAATGCCATGGAGGTTGCTGGGGAAGAGCTTGAGCTTGTAGAGAAACTGGGATTCGAGGGCTTCGGATAAGGTGCTTACATCCTCACGGTCCACGCGGGCGACTTGTTGATGGTGGGCAATGATTCTGGATTTTAGGGTGGTGGGTCGTTCGGGGTCTTTGAGAATGTTGTCGGCTGAGATTTTGGCTTTGTGAAGTTCTTGAATGAGTTTGTTGCCGGTGCTATCTGCGCCGATGACGCCTAAAAGTTGGGGGTTGCCACCCAGGGTTTTGATATTGTGGGCAACGTTTGCGGCACCGCCTGGGACGAGCTCAGTACGATTGACCTTACAGATAGGGACGGGTGCTTCAGGCGAAATCCGGGTGACGGTGCACCAGTGAAATTCGTCGAGCATTACATCACCTGCAACGAGTAAGTTGAGGCCAGGAAATTTGTCTAAACAGGCGAGATTGTGTGCCGTTGGGGTCGTGGAATCGGTCATGGTGTGGTAGTATACCAACTTATGCGCACTTTTATTAGTCGGGTTTTAACGCGGGTTTTCCAGAATTCTTACGGGGCTTCTTTGTATCTGCGATATGCCAGTGCATTGGATAGGCTTCCCGCTAAAATTGAACACCAGTCTGGGACCGTTTCAGCCCGTCGGGATATCATGCAAGGGGTTTTGAATAGTGCTGTTATCCCCTTCCACTTAAATCGTATTTGGCCGCATTGGGTGTATCGTCAACTGAACCCCCAAAGCCTTCATTACAGCTCCAATGGCCTTCCGTTTTTAGCGGTGAATGCCACCCATCGCAACTGGACTACGCTGAGTTTTCCTGGGGTTAATGAGCAAGCGATTGTGGATCCGACTGGTCTTTTGACGCCGATTCCTGGGAGTTGGTCGATGGATTTTTGGGTGACACAAGACGATCGATTGGTTGCGCCCTCGAAGCTGGCGGATGTTCGGCAGGAATTGATCCAGAATTTGCCAATGGTTCAGACCTCTTTCTCTCTTAAAGAGAGTCTGGATGTTTCTTCGGTGGCGTGGTTTACCCCGGATTTGCATTTGCAAGGTTATGTATTTAATCGTGTTACGCTCAAGAATACGAGTTCAGAACCGCTTCAAACTTCTCTCTTTTTTGCAGTGCGCCCCTATAATCCCGAAGGGATATCACCCGTTTCTGAGATCACTTATTTGAGTGAACAAGGCCTGGTGGTAGATGATCGACTGGGCATCGTCTTTGATCAACGTCCAGATAATGTCGTGTGTTTGACCTTTGCTGATGGTGATGTGAGCGAGCATTATTCTGAATGGGAGATGATTTTGCATGCCCATTGCGGTTCCAAAATGGCCAGTGCCTTTGTCCAATACAAACTATCCTTGGCGCCCGGGGAAGAGAAATCTTTTACGGCCAAGCTACCGACAACCCCGATTGCCCCTTTGCGAAAATTCTTCCAAAAGACGCTTAAAATTGGACAGCGTGAGGCCTTGCTCCACCGTATTCGTGGGCTACGTTCTATGAATGTTGAGGAATATCGGGGGCTTTTCGAGGCGACTTGGCAAGATTGCTTTAAATCTTTGGGGCAATTGAGTTTGCCAGATAAAAAATTAGAATCATTACTTACTCAAAATTTGGCGCATTTGCATTCGTTTGTTGGGGAAGACAAGGTCTATTCTCAAGGTTTTTCGATCCACGAAGCCCCTATTTATGAAAAGATTTATTTGATTCTGTCGCTGAATCGTTGTGGAGCGAGTGCTGTTGCGCAGAATCTGCTCTCAAAATTGCCCTACTTTAAAAATCATGCGCCGATTCGGTTTTTGAAGGGGGAGCAAGCGGGCCAGCTCTTGTATGTGCTCAATGATACCTTCCAGTACACCCGTGATTTGGCGTTTTTGGAAACCCATTTTTCACATGTTGAACGCATGGTCAAGAAATTAAAATCTTATGCGAGTAAATGGTCCCTTCATAAAGGGTTTAGTGACCGTATTTCCCGTTTGTTTCGCGGATTTACTGCACAAGAAGAGTACATGTATGGCTATTTTTGGGCGATGGCGGGTTTGAAATCAGCCACCCAAATTGCCGATGCCTTGCATCGTACGGACCGTGCTGCATATTTCCATGGTTTATACACCGAAATGGTCAACGCACTTCAGATGCTTTTCTTGTTTTCGATGGGGTCAGTGTCTCGTTCAACCTTTATTCCCGTTTCGACTAAGCGTTTGGTAGATTCTGGGCTTGTGATGTCTTTGGTTTCGGTGTACCCGTTGGGGATGATGAGTCCTCATGACGAGCGAGTGGAACGTACGCTAGATTTGCTTGAACAATTCTTGGTGAATCAAGTGCTATTTACATCGATTGGGCATTCTGGGTTTAATGTGTTTCAAAATTGTCAGTTGGCTCAGGTGTATGCCTTGCGTCAGGACCCGACTGCCCACCATATTCTTTCTTGGATTGTGACGCACGTCAGTACAACTGGGACTTGGCCCGAGACCTTGCATCCGATTAGTTTTGGGGGAAGTGGTGGGGATGGCCATTCTGGGTTGGCCTGTGCGGAATTTATTCACCTGGTCCGTAATCTTTTAGTTCGCCGAGATGGTGATGTGTTGCATTTTTGCCCCTTTATTCCACCGGCTTGGATTGAAGGGGAGGGCGTTGTGGCGCAGCAGTGGCCCACGTCGTTCGGAGTCTGTTCTTTCGGAATGAGACGTGAGGGTAATCAGGTGATTTTCCGCGTGGAGCCTGAGTTTTCTTTCTCGCCAGTTGAACTTCGGGTATCGTTACCGATCCCATTTAAAGAAGTGAGCGTCGGGGGGCAGACCATGTCAGCGTCGGCAATGTCGGAGCAAGGCTATATTCGACTCGAGCCCCGTGCCCAAGACGTTATTTTTGTTCTGTAGCAATGTTTTGTGTGCATTCCGGTGAGTGTGGTGGCTGTCAGAGTATCGAACAGCCGTATTCCGATCAGCTGGTGGCAAAGCAGGCGTATGTGGTCTCGGCGTTGCAGGTTTTAGGATTGCCCCCTGAAAATATCTTTCCTGTTTTGCCTTCGGAATCTTCAGTGTACTACCGTAATAAAATGGAGTTTGCCTTTGCCCGAAAGCCAACCGGGGAGTTGTATTTGGGGTTGAAACGACGGGGTGTGTTTTGGGATGTGATCCCACTGTCACATTGTTATTTGCAGGATCCTGTGACCCCTTATTTGCTGCAATTTACGTCGGACTATCTTTGCCCTTCAGGATTGCCTGCTTGGGATTATCGGAAACGTGAAGGTGTCTTCCGGTATTTGATGGTGCGTCAGTCTAAAACCACGGGTCACTTTTTAATATCCTTGGTGGTGTCAGAGGCTCAGAATATGTCCTTTTTTGAGGGATATGCCGCCGCATTGGTTGCAAAGTTTCCCCAAGTAAAATCTATTGTTCTGACTCTCCAGCCGACTTCTTCGGATACTGCATTTAGTACAGATATGCGTGTCCTGGTGGGGGAGCCGATTTTGGAGGAACAATTAGGGGCCCTCAAATTTTCTATTTCGCCGACGGCTTTTTTTCAAACGAATACACGCCAAGCTGCGGTTTTGTACAATGAGATTGTGAAATCCTTAAATCCTGAGCCCGAGGACGTGGTCATGGATTTGTATTGTGGGACGGGGACTATCGGGCTTTATGTTGCACCCTATGTCTCTGCGGTGATTGGAGTGGAAGAAAATCCGGCTTCGATTGAAAATGCGATTCAAAATGCACGGGCTAATGGGATTGCGAATATTACATTTGAGGTTGAAAATGTACGACGGTTTTTGAAGTTTTCAAAACTGCAGGCCACTAAAATGATCGTGGATCCGCCTCGAGATGGTTTAATCCCGAAAGTGGTTCGACGTGTTATTGAGCGAAAACCAAAGACTTTAGTGTATGTCTCGTGTAACCTCAGTACCTTTATCCGTGATGCCAAAATTTTGACTGAAAGTGGGTTTGAAATCTGTGGAGTACAGCCAGTGGATATGTTCCCGAATACGGGGCATATTGAGGTGGTCGCACAATTGCGATACAGTGGAGTGCTATGACAATGCATCATTGGTCGAATGACCTTTCTACTGGATTTGGCGCTATTGACCATCAACATCAAGAGCTCTTTGCGCTTGTGACAATGTTGGATTCGGCTTTGCATTCACCAGATGCACAGACGAAGCGCCATGGGATTGAGAACATGATTCGCTTTTTGGAGCAGTATGTCGAAGACCATTTTGCGGACGAGGAAGAAATCATGCTTTCTCATGATTATGTGGGGTACAACGTCCACAAAGATGACCACGAGATTTTTAAGGCTAGGGTTCACAGTTTGCGCCATGATTTTGACTCGGGCTTGCCTATTTTTAGAGTCATGTTTGCCTTGAGAATGTTTATTGATAAGTTGGTACATCACATTAAGACCATTGACATTGGAATTGCTAAGCTTCACGCAAAAAAGGATGGGAAATGAGACAGAATCCTCATAAAGTATTTGAGACCTATTTGGCACAGCATGAAGGTCGCTACACCAGTCAAAAACGTGTGATTGTGGATACGATTTTTAAAATTAAACATCACTTTGAGGTAGAAGACTTTATTGATACGTTGCGCGCCGATCCGCTTCATAAGCTGTCTCGAGCGACGGTTTATCGAACGGTGAAGCAGCTTTTGGATGCGGGATTGCTCCAAAAAATCGCGACTCGTGACGGACGTGTTTTTTATGAACGAAGTGTTCCGGAAAAGCATCATGATCATTTGATTTGTAACTCTTGTGGAAAAATCTTAGAAATTAAGGAAGATGTGATTGAGACTTATCTAGAGCAGGTGTGCGCCAAGATGGATTTTGCACCTGAATATCGATCACTGCACGTGTATGGACAATGTGGGAAATGTCAGAAAAAAGCCGGTCATTCGACGTCTTAGTGACTATAAATTAGCCTCGACGCTTCAAAATCAGGTCTGGCAAACACTTAAATCTCGAATCTCATCTCAGAGCCTTGAAATTTCGTCTGTAGTCGATTTGGGCTGTGGCTCCGGTGTTAACACCTTCGGGCTCCTGGATATGTTCCCAGACGCTCAAATTTTGGGGGTTGACTCTGATGCCCCTATGATGTGTTATTTAAATGATCAACATGAGGGCTGTCGGTTTGTGGTGGGTGATTTTGGGGAATGGATCGCCCCGGGTCCTGTGGATATGGTGGTGTCGAGCTCAGCCTTGCATTGGGCTTCAGATCCCGAGGTGGCACTTAAGTGTATTTCAGGGTATTTAGCCGAGGAGGGGAGGGTGTTTTTGGCCATTTTTGGGCCAAAGACGTATTGGGAATTTCAGGAAATTTGTGATGCGCTCGTGAAGGGTAGGGTAGAGATTCCTGCAAAGCACTTTTTACCGCTTACGGATTGGGAAAGGTTGTTTGAGTTGGATTTTGAGATCGTTTGGCGGGATACGTGGGAGGATCTAGCCATATTTGATTCAACCTTAGATATTTTGCGGATGATGCATAAAACCCAAACTCAAGGTCGTGGCCTGGTGCATTGGGCTCCTGGGCTTCTTCGGGCTTTTGATGCTGCGTATCACGCCCGATTTGGAGGGGTGCGTATCAGCCATGAAATTGGATTTTATGAGTTGAGGCTTAGGCCCGGCCGTAGTCGTCGGATAAGCGAGTAATATCGTCTTCGCCGAAATAGGTTCCGCGTTGAATTTCGATAAAAATGAGCGGTTGGCCTTGGGTATTGGTGACGCGATGTGCGGCTTGTAGGGGAATGTGTACAATTTCGCCTTCGTGATAGTCTTTGATCTCCCCATCGAGTGTGACCGTGGCAACCCCTTGCACAATTGTCCAGAGTTCTTCCCTGTGCTGATGTTTCTGGTAGCTCAATCGTCCCCCAGGGTTTACGATGATGCGCTTGACTTTGCAGTAGGTTTCATCAAGAAGAACTTCCCATTTTCCCCAAGGTGTGTCCAAGGTCTAAACTCCTTCAGTGTTAGTTTGATGGTTATCAGCAGGCCTGTAGTATACGGTAGCCGCTCTTCTCTCTCAAGGTAACATAATATATATTATGCGACACTTTTGGTTTTGAGTTATTAGTTATAGCTGGATTGTTGTACCGAATTGAAGCCACTTGCTATACTGAGCACTAAGATGATTAGACGTATTTTTCTCGTAATTTTAGTGCGATTGCTCGGTTGGTTGGCGCCAAAGCCTCAAGCTCAAGCGAATCCTATTGATCAGACTTCTGCGCCAATGTCTGATGCAAAGCCAGCTTTAACTGAAAAAATGCTGTTTGACTTGAACCAGATGCCTCTGGATTGTTGTTTGGTTTTGGATTTAGATGGTCCTGCTGATAAACGGACGTATTTGATACCCTATGATCCGTATTCACCCTTAAGTACTGCTCATTTTTTGCGGCAACGCGGGGTTGGTTATAAGATTTTGGGTCTGGAAACCCCTGCGGGTAGCCCAGTGAAGTTTCGCCCCTACGAGCAGCCTGAAACTGCTACGGCTGTTCCGTTTCAATTTCCCTTTCATTTTATCAGTGTGAACTAAATTGTCAGCCACCGCCTCCATTATTGATCATATTCGCGAGCTGCGGACCCGGGTGATCCGGTCTTGTTTGGTGGTTTTTGTAGCCTCCTGCGGCGTGTATTTCTTCTATGATTCTTTAATTGCTGTGCTTTCAGCCCCGCTTTCAGATGTCACCAAACTCACGGGTACAAACAAGCTTTTTTATGTCACTACCCTTTTTGAAGGCTTTTGGGTGAAGTTTAAGTTCTCCACCATTGGGGGTGTGATTGTGTCTTTGCCGTTTCATGTGTACCAGTTTTTACGCTTTGTCTTGCCTGGCCTGAAATCTCGTGAGCAAAAATTGGTTCGCTATTCCTTGATTGCGAGCACGGCGTTGTCGTTTGTGAGCCTCTACCTGTGTTATTACATTGTCCTCCCCTCTTCCACCCAGTTCTTGATGAGTGCTGATTTCATCCCGAAAAATGTAGGGGTGATGCTTAAATTTAGCCAAAATCTGGAGTATGTTTTCCACTTTTTGCTCTACACGATGATTGTGTTTCAGTTTCCGATTGTGCTGGAGATCTTGCTTTATCTTAACGTGATTACACGAAAGATGTTGTTGACCTATGCCCGATTTGTGATTGTTTTGATCTTTATTATCGCGGCCTTTATTACAGCTGGGGCGGATGTGATTTCTCAGATTGGGATTGCGGTGCCCCTCACTATTTTGTTTTATTTAACGATTTTGGTGGCTAAAATTTTTGGCTGGGGAGAGGCGATCGATGTTCGGTATTAATGGAAGTGAGTTTTTTCTCATTGTGCTTTTGGCCATTATTTTTATTAAGCCGGAGGATTTGCCCAGTATCATTCGTCAGGCGGGGCATTGGTATGGGCGAGTGGTCCGGGTCTATTATGCGGTTTTAGATGAAATCAGAGACATGTCTGACTTGGCTGGCCCAGGGTCGTTTCGCCGATGAATCCTGGGAGCTATCTGGAGATTGCGGGGCTAGAGGTTTCGGCCTCAATTGGGATTTTGCCTGAGGAACGTCTTTCGCCACAGCCTTTGGTCTTGGATTTAAAGCTATTTTTGGACTTCAGTGAGGTCAGTGGGGTTGAAGTCATCCAGGTGGACTATGCGCAAGTTGCGACTGAAGTGACCGAATTTGTTGTCGGGCATCATGTGGATCTCGTTGAAGATTTGGCCTATCGATTGGCGAGATATGTGCTCTTTCGATTTAAAGCGCTGGAAATGATTGAAGTGAAAATTGCAAAGCCACTTGCGATTCCAAATGCAAGATATGCGGCAGTGGTGTTACGGGTTACCCGGAAGGAGATGGAATAATGTCGTTTTTTAGGTCTTTTTTGAATTTCCCAAAAATACTGGTTGTGCTCGGTGTTTTGAGTTCCCTACTTTGGACCTCCCCGCTTTTGGCTTTTGAATCTCCGCAGACCCATGGGTTTGTGACAGATTACGCGGGGGTTTTGTCGGTGGAGCAGCAAAGGGATATGACAGCACTTTCAACTGAGTTGGCCCAAAAAACCGGGATCGAAGTTGCGACTTTAATCGTGCCCTCAATCGGGGATACTCCCGTTGAAGATGCGGCTCAGACGGTTTTTAACGCTTGGAAAATAGGTCAAAAAGGCAAGGATAATGGGATCCTGTTTTTTGTCTCTTTAAAGCCACGGAAAATGCGTATTGCGGTGGGCTATGGTTTGGAAGGTGAATTGCCGGATAGTAAAGCGGGGCGACTGTTGGATGATGTGGTGCTGCCCTATGCGCGCAACAATCAATTGGCCCAAGGTGTGTATGCGGGTCATGTGTTGCTTCTGGATCAATTGGCAAAGGCCCATCATGTGGGTTTGACAGGGGCGGCCAAGGTTAAGCCTCAAGAACGACGCGGTATCAAGTCGTCGTCATTGTTGCGTATTGTGGTTTTCCTTGGGATTCTTTGGCTGATCTTTGGACGTGGTAGACGTGGCGGTGGGGGTGGCGGTTGGTGGTTGCCTTTGATGT
>JAHFCZ010000069.1 GCA_023249285.1 bacterium
CCACTTGGATGCCTATTTATCTGCGACCCAGTTGGGTATTACAATCACAAGTTTGGCTGTGGGGTGGTTTGGGGAAAGCTACGTGGCCGATGGCCTCTTGACGGTGGTGTCTTGGGGGCATTGGACCTTGCCTCAAGCGCTGGTCCACCAAATTGCCTTTGGGCTGGCGTTTTTGTTCATTACGGTGTTGCACATCATTATTGGGGAATTGGTGCCTAAGTCGATCGCCATTCAGACGCCCATGCGGGTCTCTTTTATGGTGGCGGCCCCGCTCCGGCTGTTTTATGTGGTGTTTTCACCGTTTATTCGGATCTTGAATTTCTTGGCCTGGTTGGTGATGCGGGTGATGGGGATTCCCCAGGTTTCGAGTGGGGAATCGCATAGTGTGGAGGAATTGCGGCTCTTGCTCGAACAAGGCGAAAGCCAAGGTGTTATCCACCCTGCAGAATATGACATTATCAAAAACGTCTTTTATTCCACCGAAAAAACAGTCAAACAAATTATGGTGCCCCGTACTCAGATTGAGGCGATTCCGGTGACCTCGACAGTTCAAGAAATGGTCGCCCAATTTGTCAGGGAAGGGTACTCGCGATTGCCGGTGTATCGGGATAATTTGGACAATATTATCGGGATTTTGTATGCCAAAGAGGCCTTGCGGGCCTTGAGTGCGGGTGAGCATGCCTGGAAAGAAAAGATTCTCAAACCCCATTTTGTGCCTGAGAGCAAGAAAATTATCACCTTATTGCGGGAGTTCCAGGCGAAACGCTATCACATGGCCTTGGTGGTGGATGAATTTGGCTCGACCTCGGGACTGGTGACTTTGGAAGACGTGATTGAGGAATTGGTGGGTGAAATTCAGGATGAATATGACGCCGAGCTTCCGATGATCGAAAAAACCGGGAAATCCGACTGGCGGATTCAGGGCTTGGCTCCGATTGCAACGGTGAACCATGAATTGCCGATTCCCCTGCCAGAGACGGGGGATTATGACACGGTTTCTGGTTATTTGAATACTTGTTTTGGGCGTATCGCGCAGACGGGGGACAAGATGACCCGAGATGGCTACGAGATTATTGTCTTGAAAGCCTCGCGACGACGGGTCGAGTTGGTGAAGCTGCGTCAGGTGGCGTGAGGCTCTGGACAGGCGGAGGTTCGCCTGGTAGGATATTTTTCGCTGATTTTGTCTGGCCCCATCGTCTAGTGGTTAGGACACGAGCTTTTCAAGCTTGCGGCCGGGGTTCGATTCCCCGTGGGGCTACCATTAATATTTGTCTCGGCATGTTCGCCTTTGGCTCTCGAGCACTCGACATCGGTCGGACAGGCGAAGCCTGATCCTCCCTCCTGGACTACTGCTATAAATCTGTCGGTGTGTGCGCTCTGCTCCGCGACCCCGTGGGGCTACCATCTAAATTTGTCTCGGCATGTTCGCCTTTGGCTCTCGAGCACTCGACCTCGGTTGGACAGGCGAAGCCTGATCCTCCCTCCTGGACTGCTGCTATAAATCTGTCGTACGCATTTGTCATTCCCGCGTAGGCGGGAATCCAGAACGTAAAATTTGCTAGACTGGATCCCCGTCTTCACGGGGATGACATGAGAGATGCAGGGATGGCTAGGGAGCGCGCTCTTACTTTACCAGTATCTCAAGCCCCCCGCAGGATACGGTTTGGCCAGGTCGGATTTTACACTTTTTGCGTAGTTCCACTTGCCCATCTACCAAGACCTGAGCGTCTCGAATGCGTTGCTTGGCCTCGCCGCCACTGACCCTTGGGCCCGCGACTTTTAGTAAGTCGCAGAGCTCAATATAGTCATGTTCACACTGGAAGGTTTCAGGACTAATCTTTGTCGTCCTCGTCTTCTTCTTCATCCATATCCTCAAACATTTCGAGGAGTTGGTCGAGCTTGGCTTCAATGGTGCTGAGCTGACGTTGGATTTTAGAGAGATCTGGGCCGCTGCTGCTGCTGCCGCGTGAGTCGCTACCACGTGAGTCACTGCGATCGCTACCATATGAAGGGCGTGAGTCTCGGTCTCTGGTTTTGCTAGGGCCATTTTGGGAAAAACAGGCTTTGCAAAGTACGGGCTTACCGCCAGAGGGTTTGAAAGGAACTTCGCAACGCTCGCCGCATTCGGTGCAAGTGGCTTGGAACATTTGGGTCGGACGATCGCCGAAGCTGCCTCTTGGGGCAGGTCTAGATTTTTTAAAAATGAGAGTTCTCCTTGGTGTGCAATTGTAATGTTGTCTTAAAGTGTAGTCTGTTCGGAGGGGATGCGCAATCATGGCTCTGTTGGGGAATACCCAAATCATCTCATTTTCGGGCTCCTCATTTGGAAGAACCAAACCGCGTCGCCCGAGAAATTAGCGCTTTGGGCATTCCCCTAACATCGCCGTTCTGCGTTTTTGGCTTCCTTATTTTCAAGTTGAGGTGGGGGTTAGTAGTGCCTGAAAAGTCTCAAAGGTTGAGGGGAGGGTCTTGATGAGGTGGGCTTTGAGGTTGCGAGAGTTCCGGTCTGCAGGGTGGGCGGAGATGCAGATACTTTGTGCATTTTTGTAAAGTATCATGACTCTACTAGAACGGTTTAATTGAAAAGTTTGAAGGGGATCACCCTGCCAATGCGAGGACTTGGATTTGTGCGGCCCCATGTTGATGGAGGAGCTTGGCGATTTCTTGAACGGTGGCGCCGGAGGTGAGGATGTCGTCGACGAGGACGATGCGTTTTCCGGCGATGAGCGTGGGAGTGGAAAGGGTGAAGGCATTGTGGACGGCTTTCGCGCGTTGTGGGGTTTTGAGGGCGTGCAAAAAGGGTGTGTCCTTGCTGCGGTTAATGGCGCTGATTAGAGGGAGGCCCCACTGTTGGGCGAGGGGTTGAAACAGACGGGTGACGTGATCGAAGCCACGCTCGCGGACACGGTTTTGGTGGGAGGGGACGGGGAGTATAAAATCCGGTGAGTCCATGGGGCACTGTGGGACCAGTGCGAGCGTATGGTCGATGAGGCAGTGGTCGAGTGTGCGGATATTCATAAATTTATAGGCATGGAAGAGGGGCTTGAGCTGGGTGTAGGCAAAAAGTGTTTTGGCTTTAGTAATCTCGGGTGGGAAATCACGGATCTGGGGATCGAGGGGGGTGGAGATCCGGCATTCCAGGCACCAAGGTGTGTCCCCAAGGCGGTGACAGTTGACGCATTGGAAGGGCAAAATTAGTGTAAAAAACTTGTCGAGGAGGGGGTGCATCACGTACACTGGTCACTATGAAACAACCGAATTGGATTGCCCCATCGATACTGTCTGCCAACTTTGCAAAGCTGGGTGAGGAAGTGGATTCCGCCTTGGCCGCCGGGGCAGATATTGTTCATTTCGACGTTATGGATAATCATTATGTTCCAAATTTAACAATAGGTCCTTTGGTTTGTGAAGCCCTGAGAAATCATGGGGTGAGTGCGCCCATCGATGTGCACTTGATGGTGAAGCCTGTGGATCGCTTGATCGAGGATTTTGCGAAGGCCGGTGCGACCTATATTACGTTTCACCCGGAGGCCTCTGAACACGTGGATCGGAGCTTGACCCTCATTCGTAGCCTGGGATGTAAGGCAGGATTGGTCTTTAATCCGGCGACCCCGCTGCATTATTTGGATTATGTGATGGATAAGCTGGATATGGTGCTCTTGATGTCGGTGAATCCGGGGTTTCCTGGTCAGGCGTTTATCCCGTCGGTGATCCCTAAAATTCAAGAAGTGCGGACCCAAATTGATGTGAGTGGCTACCCCATTCGTCTCCAAGTGGATGGCGGCGTAAAACTGGATAATATTCACTCCATTGCCGAGGCGGGTGCGGATACCTTTGTAATGGGATCGGCATTCTTTAAAACCCCAAACTATCACGACACTGTCACGCAATTTCGTAGTCTTCTCGGGTAGGCTCGATTGCAGCCTTATACCCTTAAGCGCGAGAAGCGCCGGAGTATTTTGATTCAAGTGACCGAGGCTGGGGTAGAAGTCCGGGCACCGCTACGGTCGACGCTGGCACAAATTGAAGCCCTTTTGACCCAAAAACAGGCGTGGATACTGAGGCGGCGTGCCCAGTTGGCGGCGGTTTTTTCGGAAATTCCCTTGGTGACGTATGATCCTGGGGGCCTTGTCCCTGTGATGGGGAGGTCGCTGGCCTTGCGATTGGACAAAGCCGGACGGGTGGCGGTGCGTATCGAAGGTGAAGAAATGGTGGTGGTTGGCCCGAAGTTGGGCCCGGATCGGGTGCGGGCGCATTTGAAGGCCTGGTATATTGTCCAGGCCGAGGCTATTTTTGAGGATCGGGTGGCCCTGTATTTGCCTCAGATCGGGCGGCCGTATCGGGATATTCAAATCAAGACCTTGAAACGACGCTGGGGGAGCTGTACTCTCAAGGGAGAACTTACCTTTAATTGGACCTTGATGATGGCCCCGTTATGGGTGCTGGATTATGTGGTGATCCATGAATTGTGTCACTTGAAAGTCATGAACCACTCCGTTTCGTTTTGGCGTGAAGTGGGAAAAATTTCGCCTGAGTATAAAAAAGCGGTGCAGTGGCTGAAACACTATGGCCCGGCCTTGAAATTGCCCTAAAAGAGGATGCCCATGGACGACTATTTACGCCGAATTTTAACTGCACAAGTCTACGATGTGGCCAAAGAAACGCCCTTGGAATTGGCGCCGCGGCTCTCTGCACGATTGGGGCATCAACTTTACTTGAAGCGCGAAGATTTACAGAGCGTATTTTCTTTCAAATTACGGGGAGCGTATAACAAAATTTCGACCTTGACGCCAGCAGAACAAAAGCGGGGCATTATTGCGGCCTCGGCGGGGAATCATGCCCAAGGAGTGGCCTTGGCGGCCCAAAAATTGGGGATCGATGCCTTGATTGTGATGCCGAAAACCACGCCTGCGATTAAAGTGAAAACGGTACAGCGTTTGGGGGCCAGAACAGAGCTCGTCGGGGATAGCTACGACGAGGCCTACGACCATGCTATGACGATTGCAAAGGCCCAAAAGCGGGTGTTTATTCACCCCTACGATGACCCCGATGTGATTGCTGGTCAAGGAACCGTGGCACGTGAGATTTTACAACAACATGCGGGGCCCTTGGATGTTATTTTTGTGCCGGTGGGGGGTGGGGGATTGATCGCGGGGGTGGCAGCCTATGTGAAGGTGGTGCGTCCTGGGGTTAAAATTATTGGGGTTGAGCCCGAAGATGCGGCGTGTTTGCAGGCGGCATTGAAGGCGAATAAGCGGGTGATTTTGGACCGGGTGGGCTTGTTTGCGGATGGGGTGGCTGTGCGCCAGATTGGGGCAGAACCCTTTCGGGTGGCGAAGCTCGCAGTGGATGCTGTTGTCACAGTCACTACCGATGAAATTTGTGCGGCGATTAAAGATTGTTTTGATGATACCCGTGCGATTGTGGAGCCGGCCGGTGCCTTGGGGATTGCTGGGGCCAAAAAATATGCCGAAACTTGCAAAGCCACTGGGCAGACCTGGGTGGCGATTAATAGCGGGGCGAATATGAATTTTGATCGGTTGCGGCATGTGGCGGAACGTGCAGAGCTCGGCGAACACCGCGAGGCGTTGTTCGCCGTGACCATCCCCGAAAAACCGGGCAGCTTTAAGGCCTTTTGCAAGCTCTTGGGCAAGCGTGCGATAACAGAATTTAATTACCGGTTTTCGTCTGTCGAGGCGGCCCATATTTTTGTGGGGATTGAGCTGACGAAGGGGCGAGAAGAACGGGATCAGCTGCTCGCACTGTTTCAAGAGCACGGGTATGCGGTCTTGGATTTGACTGAAAATGAGATGGCCAAGCTTCATGTGCGGCATATGGTGGGGGGGAAATGCCCCGTGAATGTCAACGAAGAGCTGTATCGATTTGAGTTCCCCGAGCGGCCCGGTGCGTTGATGCAATTTTTGAATGGCATGTTATACCCTTGGAATATTACGCTTTTCCATTATCGCAATAATGGCGCGGCCTACGGACGGATCTTGATCGGGGTGGATGTCCCGAAAAAAGAACGCCAAAATCTCGCGGCCTTTTTGGATCATTTTGGATACCCGTACACGTTTGAGGGCGAGAATCCAGCGGTGGCGTTGTTTTTGTAAATTTTGACATTTTTTAGACCATGGTGTTTTCTTATTGTGTGTTAAGCCTTATGAAAGGGATCTCCGGTGTCTACTCAGAAAGATAATAGTCAAGAAAAACAGTTTTCAATTTTGGAATCGAAAAAGGATGCAAGTCTCTTTGTTGATCATTTTCAGTTTGTGAGAGTAGATGATGTGTTTTCGTTGAAAGCAAGTCAGCTTGATTATTTTGATATTAAAGAAAAATTGGAGTCTAAATCAGTTAAGCCTGAAACGACTGCTTTGGCGACTCAACGTACAACAATGAATTTAAAAGGGTTGAAACAACTAATCGCTGCGTTAGATGAATTCAAGGATAGCTTGAGGCAGCACGGTATTGAATTATGAAAGCAAAAAATACTTATGGATGTAGTCTTCTTTCGATTCAGGCTTCTCCTATTCGTCCTCTGATATTTCGTTTTTCTGATGCGACGCCCCCAATTGCCCGTATTGAAAAAGAAAGCCCACCCCTGCTGATGGGGTTTGGAATCGCTAAGGGTGAAATTGAATTAACAGATGCTTTTTTTGAGCCTTTGCCGGAAGAGATAATACAAAGCTTCTATTCGTGAAATATCTTTTAGATACCTGTGTTTTCTTGTGGTTTGTCTCGGGGGATTCTGAAAAAATCTCCCGTAAAATGTTGGGCGAACTTGGAAAGCCAGAAAATAGTTTGTATTTGAGTGTAGCGAGTGTATGGGAAATTGGTACGTTGTATCAGATCAATAGATTACGATTTCTTTTACCTGAACCTCCTGAAAAATGTTTGGAAACTTGGTTGAGCCGCACAAGTATTAAGCTTCTACCGATTGAATTTAGGCATGCTATTTATTCCCCTCAGTTACCGTTTCATCATAAAGATCCGTGGGATCGCATGATTATTTCGCAAGCGATTTGTGATGATTTTAAAGTTGTAACTCCTGATGGTGAATTTAAAAAATATCCTGTGAAGACTCTCTGGCTTTAGCTATTCAAATTCTTTTTTTCCTGTCAAAATAACCCCATGATTCCCTTTAAAAAATCCTGGTTAATGGGCATTTTGGTGGCTGTGGTTCTCGTGGTCTACAGTGGGGCGTTTAGTGCGCCTTTTGTGTGGGATGACGAGGAAATGGTGGTGGGGAACCCCCTCATCCAAAAACTCAGTAACATCCCAACGATTTTTACCTCCGGGCCGTTTATGGAAAAATGGGACGCCGGGCAGTTTTATCGACCGATGCAGACCGTGAGTTATACCCTGGATTATGCAATTTGGGGTGGTGCAAAGGCCCCTGGATTCCATGCGACTAACGTGGTGATCCACGTGGCGAGTACCCTAATGGTGATGCTGGTGTTGGAGGCCTTTGGGCTCGGGACGATGATGGCGTTTTGGGCGGCCTTGATTTGGGGGGTGCACCCCATGAATATTGAGGCGGTGACCTATGTGTCCGGGCGCGGAGATGCCTTGTTTATGCTCTGTTCTCTGTTGAGTATTTGGGCGTGGATCAAGGCTGTGAATGGCAAGGGGCATTATTATCCGGCTGCGATTTTGGCCTGGGGGGTGGCGATTTTATCGAAAGAAAATGCCTTGCCGGTGCCCTTGATTATGAGTGTATATTTGATGTTGCGACCCCAGCCTCAAGGGGAAATTGAATCGGAGAGCGCGCCATGGTCAAATCGGAATCATCACTTTTTGAACCTGGCTCTGGTGGGCGGCTATATTGTATTTCGTTTATTGGTGCTTAAAGGCGGGCAATCGGAAGCCTTGTCTTGGATTGCGTCTTCGGTGTTTTGGGAGCGGGTTTGGACCTTCCCCTATATTATCTTTACGTATTTGCGATTGTGGTTTCTGCCCTACCCGCTGCATATGGAATACCACTACGTCGCCGAAAGCCTGATGGATCCCTACATTTGGATCGGATTGCCCATCGTTGGCGGGTTGTTTTATGGATTTTGGAAGCTCGTGGATCGTCGGGATTTTTGGTTTTACGGGGCCTGGGTGGCCTTGGGATTGGGGCCGGTGGATAACATCGTGTTGCCCTTGGCCGCTACCTTGAGAGAGCATTGGTTTTATTTGTCCGGGATTGCGATGTCCGTGCTGTGCTTGAAGGCGGCGGCGACGTTGTATGCCCGATATAGGCTCTGTTGCAAAATGCCCAAATCATCTCATTTTCGCTTTCCTCATTTGGACGAACCAAACCGTGTCAAGCGACAAATGCGTGCTTTGGGCATTTTGCTAACATCGCTTTTTCTTCAGAATTGGGTACCGGTTGCGGCCGGGGTGTTGGTGGTCTTGGTTTTGTCGGGTGTGAGCATGGTCCGCAATGAAGATTGGCAGGATGCGTTGGATTTGTATGAGCATGATTTGCAGTTTGAGCCTCGGAGCTTTTTGTTGCATAACAACGTCGGGGTGGAATATTTCCGGCGTCAGGATTTTGTCAAAGCGAAAGCGGCCTTTAAGGCCTCGATTGAGAACTCGCCGAGTGGGGGCTATGGCACGGCGTATAACAATTATGGGGTGATCTTGGAAAATGAAGGCAAGATCAATGAGGCCATAGAAGCCTTCCAGACGAGCATCAATTTGAGTCGCTATCCATTAGCGTACGGAAACCTCGGACGGGTCTTGTTGACGCAAAAACGGCCCGATCAGGCGGCTGTGGTGTTGGAACAAGGCGTGCAGGCGAATCCTTTTATGCCGCAGCTGCGGTATTACTTGGGGTTTGCGTACTTGCAATTGAATCAGCACCAGCGGGCGTTGGATGTGTTTGTGAAG
>JAHFCZ010000004.1:0-9067 GCA_023249285.1 bacterium
AGCCGATTTGCCTGCAGCTATGACTTTGCCCAAGAGATTATCCTGACGGTTGGGGTGTCCGAGGCGGTAGACATCACCTTAAGATCCATTTTGAACCCGGGTGATGAAGTGATTTTACTTGAGCCTAGCTACGTGTGTTACGCCCCGTTGGTGCAACTGGCCGGCGGTGTGGCCGTTGGGGTCGATACGTCTGGCACCGAGTTTCTCCCCGCCAAAGCGGCGATTGCAAAGGCCATTACCCCAAAAACCAAGGCTATTATTTTATGTTCCCCGAATAATCCGACCGGCGCAGTGATTCCTAAGGCGATCTTGGAAGATATTTTGGCGTTGGCGCTCAAGCATGATTTTTGGGTGATTTCGGATGAGATTTATGCGGAGTTGTCCTACGATGCCCCCTACACGTCTTTTGCGGCCTTACCTGGGGCCAAAGACGTCTGTATTTTGATGAACGGATTCTCAAAGGCCCATGCGATGACCGGCTGGCGACTGGGCTATGTCTGTGGCCCTGAAGCGTTTATTAAGCGGGCGTTGAAGATCCACCAATATGCGGCACTTTGTGCCCCGGTGATGGCCCAATACGCCGCAATCCAGGCCTTAGCGCATCCTGAAGAGGTGGACAAAATGCGAAAGTCTTACGAGGCGAGGCGCAATATGTTTGTGAAACGCTTGAATGAACTGGGACTGAGCACCTTGATGCCAGGTGGTGCGTTTTATTGTTTCCCGAACATCACGTCTACGGGGCTTTCTTCTGAAGCGTTTGCCTTGGCCCTGTTGGAAAAGAGTCGCGTGGCGGTGGTGCCGGGGTCGGTATTTGGACCTGGCGGTGAGGGCTTTGTCCGGTGTTGCTACGCAACGCACGTGGATTTACTCAAGGAAGCCTTGGTCCGCATTGAGAAATTTATAAAACACCTATGAATCTCCTCGACGCTGTGATCTTGGTGAGCCTCATTTACAACGGGTACGTGGGGCTAAAACGAGGATTTGCGCGATTGGTGCTCGATGTCTTGAGCCTCGGCGTGAGCACGATTGTCGGGCTCTTATACTATGCCCCCTTGGCCAAATGGATCATTGGGACCTTCCCTTCCATGGCCAAATACGGCATGGTCTTGAGTTTTGGGGTGATTTGGCTGGGCATTTTTATGGTGGTTTCGGGGATTAGCACCTTGCTTAATCGGGTCCTCGATCGTACACTTATTTTAGGGCCAATTGACCGATTATTAGGGTTAGGCGTTGGGCTCATGAAAGGGTTGATTTTTTTGCTCCCCATCTTGGTGCCTTTGTATTATTTTAACGTCCCCAGCCTCGATCATTCGCTCTTTTCGAAGCCCTTGAAACCCTTGGTCTCAAAAATCACTCTCCATCTCAAAAGTCGTTTGTAAAGGATCTCCCCATGTGGAAAGGCTTGATTGACGCGTATCGTGCTTACCTTCCGGTCACGGAAACAACCCCGATTGTGTCGTTGTGTGAAGGCAACACCCCCTTAATTGAACTCACTAATTTACCGAAAAAATTTGGGATCCCTGCCCGTTGGTTTGTGAAATATGAAGGCTTAAACCCGACCGGATCTTTTAAAGACCGAGGGATGACCATGGCCATTACCAAGGCCAAAGAAGCTGGAGCCAAGATGGTCATTTGCGCCTCTACTGGGAATACCTCTGCAGCTGCAGCTGCCTATGCCGCCAAGGCTGGGCTGACCTGCGCGGTGTTGATCCCCGAAGGCAAAATCTCATTGGGGAAATTGTCACAAGCCATGCTCCATGGGGCGAAAGTGCTGCAGATTTTAGGGAACTTTGATGACGCCCTGACCATTGTCCGCAACATTGCGGATCATCACCCCATTACCTTGGTCAACTCTGTGAACCCTTACCGGATTGAAGGCCAGAAAACCGGGGCGTTTGAGGTCGTAGATGCCTTGGGCGAGGCCCCGGATTTCCATTTTATTCCCGTCGGAAATGCCGGTAATATCACGGCGTATTGGAAGGGTTACAAAGAATATCACCAACTCGGTAAGTCTCAGCGTTTGCCCCGGATGATGGGGTACCAGGCGGCTGGGTCTGCGCCGATCGTCTTGGGACACCGGGTTGAGAACCCCGACACCATTGCAACGGCCATTCGGATTGGCAATCCCGCCAGCTGGGAACAAGCCCTGGCCGCCCAATCCGAGTCCAATGGGTTGATTGATGCGGTGACCGATGACGAAATTACCCAGGCTCAAATTGAATTGGCCCGTTGTGATGGGGTCTTTTGTGAACCGGCTTCGGCTGCTTCCGTTGCGGGGGTTTTGAAATATCACCAACACCATCCTTTCCAAGCCGGACAAACCCTCGTCTCGGTATTGACTGGACATGGCCTCAAGGACCCAAGTCGGGCGATTGAGATTTCCAGTAAACCCATCCAAGTCCCCAATTCTGAACAGGCCGTTTTAGACCAACTGCTGATCCACCTCTAGCCCATGGCGTTTTATCGGTGGGGATGGCGGAAGAAGTTGCTCGGCGCAGGTCTGATTTTGGGGCTCGCGGGGCTTCTGGTCCTCCAAGGTGGCTACCCTCAGGACTTGGTTCGCCAAATTGTCGAACACGAAACCTCTAAAATTCTGAAACAGCCAGTCACCGTCAAACGGGTGTCTGGGAACCTGCTCTTTTCTGCACATCTGCATGGCGTGACGATTTACAATCGACCCGGGTTTCCGCCTGGGCAGGCCTTGCATATTGCCCGATTGGATGCGTTTTACAACCCCTTTTCGGCCTTGCTCCACCAAGGGGATTTTGCAAGGGCTTCGTACTCGGTCTATCTGCGCCAACCCGTACTCTACGTGTTGCGAGATTCTCGGGATGAATGGAATGTGTTGCAGATTTTGCCGCCCCCAGTACCGGGTGCGCCGCCCCCGACGTTTCACGGGAAACTTCACTTCGATGGATTGACCATTCACATTCAAGATGAGCTTGGTTGGGGCCCGACGCCGAATCGATTTACGCAGACGATTTCCAGCCTCAATGGCAGTATCAATTTTTTACATCTCCACCGCGCCCCTTTCCAGCTCACTGGGCAAGTACTTGGAAACCCCCATCAAACGCTTCAGATGTCGGGACTCTTTAATGCCGAAAATGGGCATTATGTCGTGACGATTAAAACCCAGCATTTTGACCTCTCTACTTGGGGGAATTATGTCTTTAACCGCAACGGCTATCACTTCTCGTCGGGAGAAGCGCAAATGAGGGCCAAATTGGAGAGTAAGCCGGTGTATGTGAAGGGCAAAATCCCGTTTTGGTATGATATTTCGGTTACGGCAACTGGCGCGAAAGCCACCCTCCCCTTCTTGACCCAAGCGGTCCAGGACGGACATGGCCATATTACCCTTAAACAGTGGGCGAGTACTGCGGCCCTCATTCACATCACCGATGCGAAAGGCACCGTTGGGGGCATTCCTGCGCAAGCGGAGGCTAAAATTTACCCGGAGTCTGGGCAGGTTGACGCCCAAGTCGATGCCGCGTCGCCAGCCCTCTCGTCTTTGTGGCAAGTCTTACCAGGCTTGTCCGCTCTGGACTTTACAGGAGGGGCTTCAGAGGCCAAGGCGACGATCACCGGCTCTTTCTCGGACCTATCTATCGACGGGAGCCTCATGACCCCGCAAGCCAATTTTTACGGGGTCCCAGTACAGAATCTCGATGTCCACTTCACACGTCAGGGAGATCTTCTCTCGTTTCACGTGAATCATGGGCTGGTTTACGCCGGTGCCATTACCGGAAATGGGCAGGTCCAATTTGGCACCACTAGCCCCACTTTTCAATTTAAGGGTCTCGTGGCCGGGATGCCCATCAGCCGGCTTCTCTCCGCCCAGGCACGGAATTGTACGGGCTCGGTGGATACCCAATTTAGTGTTCAAGGGATGTCCCAGAAATTCTCGATTGTCGGCACTGCCCAGGGGAATCAAGCCTTATTTTATGGGCAACGGTTTTCGCATGCCCTTGGCGGACTCCGTGTTGTGGGCACACAAAAAACGGCTACGGCTTCGATTTGGATCAATGGCGGGGTCTCTCCGCTTCTCTTGAAGGGCACCCTGGAAGGCTCGGAGCCAGCGCTCATCACCCTTTCCGGGACCCGAGTCGCGGTGATGGACCCGTGGTTCCGTGGCAATCCCCCCGGCTATTTTACAGGACAGGCGGATCTGAGGGTCCCGCTCTCTCACCCCAGTTTTGCCCAGTTAGGGGGGCGACTAGAGGGGAAAATCTCCACGATTTCAGTGCGCGGCAGGCCCTTTGGTGCGGTTCAATTTGAAGTCTCCAAATCCGGCCCCATAATCACCATTTACCACTTCTTGGCGCATCAGGGCCGTGAATCGATTAACCTCTCGGGAGACCTGGTCGATCAGCACCCCACGCACTTAAACATCGATGTCGTGAACTTGGATCTGGATAACCCTGCCTTGGTGGATCGTTATATTCCAGAAGTGCTCAAACCCGTGGCGGGAGATCTTTCCTTCCATGGTCAATTGTCTCGGGCTCAGGGGCCGTCCAAAGCCCTCTCCCCGGAGTGGGGATGGCTGTCTTCAGTGATGATTACGGGCAATGTGGTGTTATCCGAAGGGCGCATCCAAAACCAACCTCTCGATCAGCTCACGTTGCGGGGCGCGTGGAACCGAGACCACGTGGATTTGGATGAACTGTCTATTACGCAATATCGCTCTACCCTACGGATGTACGGACAATGGAGCCCCAAGGCCTGGGCCTTGACCATTCCCAAGAGCCAAGTTCGTCTCCAAGACTTCCCCGTATGGCTCTCTTCTTTTGGAAAATTTGAAGGGGAGACCCTCCTCGAAGGGCGACTCACCAAGACCGCCCAGCACACAGATTGGAAGATTCAACTGGACATGGATAACGCTAAAACGGCGTTCTTAAGCTTTGATAAAGTCGCTGGCGAGGTTTCCTATCATGACCAGACGCTTAGCCTCTCCCCATTGCGCTTGTCCCGGGATAAGGATGTCTTGACCCTTAAAGGCGATATGGACACGTCCACTCTCTTAGTCCCGACTCCCAAAAGTCAGGCCTTGAGCTATCATGGGGTACTCTCGTTCGAGCACGTGAAGCTCTCCACGTTTTGGGATCATGTCGAAGGATTTTGGCAGTCGATTCGTGCTTGGAATGCCGCGCGGCAGGCGGTGCAGTCGACCGAACAAACCCAAACGGCAACGGGTGCCTTTAATCTTTCGAGCGCCCCTGGGGTCTTGTATTCTGAACGGGCCACCACTACGTCCGCCTTGATTACGTATCAAACACTCGCCGCCCGCGAAGCCCATCGCCAAACCCTCCAAAGCCTGGGGCTTAAATCCGTCTTAGATGGGGTCATTTCCGGTGAAATTTCTGCGATTTCCCAGCCTGACCGATTCCCCTTAGTCTCTGGAAATGTGCGGATTGCAGAGGCGCAGTCCTTTTTTGTGCATGCTGATACCCTCCGCCTTTCTGCCCAGACCGTGGGGGAGACCATGTCCTTGTCTTTAGGCCTGGACAATGGCCACTGGGGAACTAAATCCTTCCAAGAAATGTCGTTTAAGGGAGATATTGATTCTACAGGGTTGTTAACGATTCGTAGTAGTGCGTTTAAGGGAGAGCGTGGGGTGAATTCAGAGTTTATTACCGGTTCTCTCCCCTTGAATCCCCAGAGCAATGCCCCCCTGGATATGCGATGCGTGCTCCGCCAAGATGATCTCGGGCTCCTGTGCCCGATCAGCTCGGTGTTTCGTAACATCACCAATGACGGGGACGTGATTTTGACGATGACGGGAACACTCTCGGCCCCTGCTCTCTCTGCGCCCAAGCTCGAGCTCAAAAACACCAAGATTTACTTCAATACTGAGCTCACGTCGATTTCGTCTCCGTTTGTAGTGACGACGGCGAATGTCAGCTTCCAAGACAATGTGCTTACCCTGAGTCAATTGCGCATGACGTGGCAGGGTCAAGACACCCTCAAATTACATTCCAACATCCCTTTCAAAAACCTCCTGTCATTGACCGGGAAAGTCACGATTCTGGATCTTAATTTTGCGACCCCGGGTCGGATCACCCTGCTGACCCATTTGAATCTGGAGGATACGGCGCTAAGTGTTAATTTCCCCAAATTATACCGGGGGGATGTGCGCCTTTCTGATATCCGTTTACTGGGAGAATACAGCATTCCCGTGCTGGCCAGCGACCGTTTGCGGGATGCCCAACTTTTGGAACGCGACCAAGAAACCGGGCCAGTACTGTGGGGGTCTTTGGCGTTGGCCAATGGTGAAATTGTGATGCCGACCCTCGGGACTCGTCCGCCAAAGCCCAGTATTTTATTGAACCTGGATATGCGACTCCTTCAGGATATTACCGTAGTGGGCAGCTTATTGGATCAAAATGTATTTAATACTTTCGATTTGAGCATGAGCCCCACCCCCATCCCCGTGCAATTGTTGGGCACGCTCAACTTCCCGCGGCCCCAGTCGCCTCTCTATTTCACGGAGGGGAATGTCCATATTTTTGACCGGAGCTTTACCCTGCTCTCCCCTGATGATCAGCGGATTTATTTTGCCAACCAACAGTACAAAGTTCTCCCCAATCGGATTTCCTTTCAGGTCCAAGAGGATACGAATTCTCGGCGCCTGCATATTTCCCCCATTTTGGAAGCCGCGGCCGTCTCGGTGGTGGATCCGGACACGCCCCTCCCCGGAGAAACCGTTGAGGGTGAAGCGGCCCGGTATCGTCACATCGTAGTGAGCATCAATGGCCCGGTTTACGATTTACGGTCGTTTGTGTTCCAAAAATTTCTCAGTGATGGGCCTGATGCACGCTTGAAATCGGTCACATTTGTGGGCAGCGTTTCGCTCGGTGACAGCCAGAGCTCCGATCGTCTCTTTGAAATTTTGATGCCGGATCTTCATGATTCATTGGCCCGGAATAATCTGAATTCACAGCCGGCACGCATTATCGGTAAATTGAGTGAGAATCAAATTAATTCTGCCTTGAACGCCCAGATTCGTCCTGTAGAAAAGCAAATTGCCCGAAATATTGGGCTTTATGATATTCGGGTCGATTACAATCTCGGCGGTGCGCTTCTCAAGGCCACCAATATTAAAGGTGTGGGCAGCGAAGATCGGAATGTGGGGGTGAGTTTTTTCCAAAATCTTTTCTCCGACCAGCTCTTCTTGCGGGTTAAAACGAATGTGGATACCCGCGCCCAAGGCTCGGCCAATAATGTCCAATTCTCCGAGTTTGAATTGACGTATTATATCTTGCGCAACCTCTCCGCGAGTTATGCCAGTACACGAGAAGACACCACGTCTACGCTTTTGGATACGCAACCGATTAGTAAATGGATTCTCAAATACCGTTATGAATATTAAATTCCGACTACTTTTTATCGTATTTTTGAGCTTATGGGGGGTCGGCGTGGGATCGGTGGCCTGGGCAGACCTGGACCTCACGCATGTGATTCGGCACGTTCGGATCGATGGGCTGATCCACCTGAAAGACTCTCAGGTTCCTGCATTCCAGAAACTGGAGTCCCGGATTGGTCAGAAATGGCCGCCGGCCCTGGTGGAAGACGCCATTTCCGCCTTGTATTTATCCGGGTATTTTAGTCGGATTTCGGCCAAAGTGGTGTCCCGGAATTTCGATACCTTGGTGTTTACGGTGAGTGAAAATGCGGTGGTGACTCGCGTTCAATTTGAAGGGAACATCAGCTTCCCGTCTGAGCAACTTGGGAAGGTGGTCACCTCCTCCGCTCAACGGGTATTGAATTTAGGGCTTCTGTCGAAGGATAAGGCCGCCCTAGAGGGTTTCTACCATCAACGCGGCTTTGACTTTATGCGCATCACGGGCATTACCCTTTTGCAGGATAATACCGTGCTGTTTAGCCTCTCAGAAGGCAAGCTGTCCCGGCTCACGATCGAGGGGCTCTCGACCATTGAGCCTCGCGTGGCGTTGCGCGAATTTCGCATGAAGCCCGGGGATCCGTTTAACTCGATTTACCTGCGGGAGGATCGGGAGCGACTGCTCAAGCTCGGTTATTTTTCAGATGTGTCTTACCCTCACTTACGGGCGGTGAGCACCACCCTCAATGCCGTTGAAGTCGGCATCACCGTTCGGGAGCAGAAGGTAAATTTGATAGATATCGGGCTTGAAGAAGCCTCGAATCGTGTCGTGCTGTTTTTGAAGAATAACTGGAACCACGTCCTGATTAACAGCGACTTACTGGTCGGGAAAATTCAATACGGGAGTGATATCGGGCAATCGGCCTTGCGGATTACCAGCTATTCATTGGGCTACCAACAGCCTTGGTTTTTGAACCAATTCCCCTTTTCGATGGAAGCGTTGGTCTGGGATGAATTGGGGACCGAATATGCTGGTCGGAATCCTACGAATCAACAGCTGGTGGACAACCAACGTAAAGGGCAGCAATTATCGAGTGTCATTCCGGTCATCCGAGACCGGTTCTCCGCCATTGTCCGCATTAAAAACGAGACGGTGACCCCCCTCCAAGCTCTGGCCGATACCCGTGCTTATGTCTTGCGGGGCTATGGCCTCGGGCTGACATATCGGGATTATCTTAGCCCGAACAACCCCAAACAGGGGCAGTTTTTCGGGGTCGAATTTGAAAAGGGGGGGAATTTGGGGTTTATTGATTTTTACACGCTGGATTACACCCGGGTGACCGTCCAAGGCAGCCAGTTTATTCCTCTAGGGCCCACCAGTACGTTTGCGACTCACGCCTTTTTAGGGATGTTTGATACCACAGGGTTGACCTTCAACACCTTCGAAACCGAGTCCTACGTCATGGGGGGGTCGAATGCGCTACGGGGCTATAAGGAAACCGATCCTTATATTGGTGCTCGAAAGCTGTTGTTCAATTTTGAATACCGGCAGGATTTCACCTCGGACTTTCAGGGTGTCCTCTTTTACGACTTGGGCAAGGTCTTTGATGTGGGCAACTTCTTGGGCTCCGATAATTTCCATTGGGGATATGGATTCGGGATGCGATACTTCACGCCCATTGCACCGATTCGGTTCGACTTTGCATGGTCAGATCAGGGGCAATTTATTAT
>JAHFCZ010000004.1:9167-36009 GCA_023249285.1 bacterium
GTTAAGACAGTGCGTAATCCACCGCCATAGCAAGTAACAGTAAGGGCAAATAGATCACCGATGCCCGTAAGACCTTTTTTGCGTTGGCCTTGCTTCGATCTTTGGCAAACACCCAAATCGTGTTGGCAAAATAGGCCCCCAAGAGCGTAGCCAAAGCCCCATACACCCAGCTCAACAACCCAAGCGATACCGGTAACAGCGAGCATGCAATAAGGGCAAAAATACTCACCACCATTTGACGGACGGTACGGCGTCCATCCGGATCGAATTTCGGGAGCATTTGGAAGCCCGCTTTGGCATAATCTTCCTGATACATCCACGCAATCGCAAAAAAGTGCGGAATCTGCCAGATGGCCAGTATCCCCCCCAAAATGAAGGCCGGCAATGCCAAGCTTCCGGTTGCGGCCGCCCAGCCCCCCAAAGGCGGAATTGCGCCAGGCAAGGCCCCCATGTAGGTATTCCACCAGGTGAGCTGCTTGAGGGGGGTGTAGACCAACACGTAAAGCGCGGTGGTTAAAAACCCTAGAATCGTGGTCAACACATTCACCTTCACCCATAAAATCTCTAACCCCAAGGCAACCAATAAGGCCGCAAACAGAAACGCCACCCAGGGCCGAATTCGCCCCGTCGGAATCGGTCGATTTTTGGTACGCTCCATCATGGCATCGAGTGGCCATTCGAGGTAATGATTAAGGGCCGCCGCACCCCCCGATACCATGGCGGTTCCCAGCATGGCCCAGAGGAAGGTCGGCCACATGATCCCCCAGTTGGGGCGTGCGAACATAAAGCCTAACGCCAAACTCACAAACTGCATCACCAGGATCCGGGGTTTGAGAAGCTCGAGATAGTCTTTAAACAGTCTTCCTCGGATCAAGATCCTGGCCTTCTGGCCCCCATTTTAATGGGACGAACGATGCGTCCGCCACCGGACGCTTGCGATTGGCTAGCCGCCGGCATAGTAGTCATGACCCGTTCTGAGATATCTTTACGGGACACCAAGTCCAACACCTTGGTATTCACCCGAGAAATTTCATCCCCTTTTTCACGGAGCTGATCTTGCAAGCGATTTAAGGCGTCTTGGTGGGTGCGGATTTCTTGCTCCCAGCGCTGCTGACGAAGCGCCCATTCTTGTTCCATCTGAACCTGAAATTGTTGACGTTCTTGCTCGAGACGTCGGATGGTCTCTTGGTGATCTGATTCGAGTTGCTGGGAACGGGCGTCGTAGGCGGTATCTAGCTCGTCTGAGCGCGAAATCCACAGGGTTTCTTGCTGTTGCTTTTTGCGCTTGAGCTCTTCTTCAATGGCATAAAACGCCTCTTGGCGTGTCATCATCTCATCTTCCCAGGTTTTACATTTTTCTAAAAAATCTTCCTCTTGGGTGAGACATTTTTCAATGAAGGCCTCTTCCTTGAGCTGCATTTCAGTGTGCTGGCGTTCCATCGTCTTTTCAAATTCAAGCTTGGTCTGCATCAGCGATTGTTCGGCCTGGGCACGACGCTCTTGGCGCAGTCTAACGATGGCCGAAAGGCTGTCATTTGGAACGTCGATTTGGTACACCTCTCGGAGCACTTGGCGCTCTTGATCGACGATTGCTTTAATTTCACACCATTGCTCAAACTGGTTTTTGAGGCTGGCTTCAAGGCTGTCCACCGCTTGTTCCAGGCTCGTTTTTGCCGCCGCAATTTGATGGGTAATTTTGTCGGCTAGACTTTGACTTAGTTCATCAATGCTGGCGGCCTTTGGGTTCGCCAACGGCTTTTCCTTACGGGTCTTTTTGAGCTCTTTTTGGTAGGCTTCGACCAAGTGCTGTTGCACAAACTTTTCACTTTGCGATTCTGATGGTGTTTCTGGGCTAGATGACATTTGGAAATATCCCTCTTTGACGCGGTTTTTGGATATGCTATGGTCTATTCTATTGGTGTCTACCCAAAAAGTCCATTGTGAAAGGGTTATTTTGACGATGTTTTTGGTTTCGGCACGGCACTACGCCTTCTTTTCACGTGTCACTTTGGTTGCTGTATTTTTGCTCGTCCTGGTGGGGGGATTGGTACGGAGTACCGAATCAGGGATGGGATGCCCGGATTGGCCGAAATGTTTTGGTCGCTGGGTGCCGCCGACGCATGAGTCTCAATTGCCCTCGGATTACCATGTCCGATACGCGACGCACGGCTATGTTGTGGCGTCTTTTGATGCGGTTAAAACCTGGACGGAGTACCTGAATCGCCTTCTGGGCGTGACGATTGGATTTTTGATCCTACTGACCTTTATCAGCGCACTGGCCTTTTGGCGCAGCCGTCGCAGCATTGTGGTCTGGCAAGGGGCGGCCGTCCTAATTGTGGGCCTGCAAGGGTGGCTGGGCGCTAAAGTGGTGTTCAGCAACCTTCACCCCCTGATGGTCACGCTGCACATGGCCTTGACTTTACTCCTGATTATTAGTCTTTTAACGCCGCTCTACGCCACACGCACGATGAAGCGTAGCGTTACGATGCCGGGTGGGTACTACCCCCTCATCCTCTTTGGGCTCTTTTTGGTGATGATTCAGATTTTATTGGGGATCCAGGTTCGGGAACAGGTCGATGTGTTATTGGCCGCCAAGCTCTGTCGGTGTTGCTGGCTCTCCCATTTGGGGCCCGTACTCACGCTCCATCGCGCGTTTTCCTGGGGGCTGTTGCTGTTCACCCTTTTTGCACTTTGGGTGATGCGTCACGTGCGCCACGTGAGACGTTTACTCCTGGGCTGGAGCGGGCTCCTTGGCCTCGAAGTGATCCTGGGATTCACCCTGATTTATGCGGATTTCCCGTTTTGGGCAGAACCGTTACACTTGCTCATTGCATTTATGATCTTTGCGATTCTGTGGCAATTGCTGCTGATTTTCAGGCCCACAAAATAAGAAACCCCCATTGCCATCCAGCAATAGAGGTCGTCTCAGGTTTGAAGATCTCCCCGACTCTTGTATAGTGGTATTCCACAGGATTTAACCCCTTAAACCTACAATTTTTCAGATTTATTTGAGGGTATACATGAGTACGCTTTCCTTTGTCTTTGGTGAGGAATTATTCGGTGTTCACGAGGCTGTTTCCGCCTTTCGGAGTGCATCAGGTGAACTCCGAGTCTTTGACGGCCAGTTTGAACTGGGCGATTTGGCCAATGCGTTGTTTAGCCTCAGCCTGTTTTCATCTCAAATTTCGATTTTAGTGATGAACCCTTGGTTTTTGGTTGAGGCCCCCACGGATGTGCAAATCAAGGCCATCCAAGACCTTTTCGGCCAAGCCAAAGCGGTGGATTCCCCCATCCTGATTGCCGCTACTCAGAAAATTGATCAACGCAAGAAAATGACGACCTGGCTGAAGAAGAACGCCACCAAAGTCCAAGAATGTGTGCCGTTCAAAGATTGGGAGCAGGAAAAAGTCGTGAATTGGCTCCATCAGCGGGCCAAAATGCTGAGCAAAACCTTGTCCCAAGACGCTGCCATTGCGCTCCAACAATTTGAAGGCACAGATTTGGCACAACTTGCAGCTGAGCTTGAAAAAGCGACCCTGTATATCGGGGAACGCCCGCAAATTACGCTTGCAGATATCCTCGCCATTTCCTCCGGCGCGACGGGGCAGCTCTATCAATTCAGCGAAGCCCTTAAAAATCGGCATCGCCAGAATGCGGTTCAAGCGATGCTCCGGCTGTTGGATTCCAATGAAGATCCGATCAAACTCTTGGGCGTCATGGGGGCTGCCATTCGTCTCTATTTGCCCCTCAGGGCCGGATTGGACGCCCGCATCCCCCTCCCCCAACTGGCCCAATCTATGGGCAAGAACCCTTATTTTCTCAAACAAATTGCCCCCGCCATCCAAACCCATTATCCCGTCGCGACGTTGAAAGCACTTCTTTCACGCCTCTGTGAGCTCGATGTTCAAGTCAAATCTGGACAGATTGCGTCTCGCACTGCGTTGGAGCTCGGGGTCTTGGCTTTTTGTGGCTCTCCAGCCAAATAAGTTGCTTAGGGCTTTTGACTTTGGTAAACTGTCTAACCCGACTGTGTTGGGGATATTTTCCAGTGTAATTGAGATAGAGGATTTTCATGTCAGTTCGTATTATTGTGGGTACTCAATGGGGAGACGAAGGTAAGGGAAAGATTATTGACATCTTGGCCGAGGACACCGATTTTGTGGTGCGCTACCAAGGGGGCAATAATGCAGGCCATACTGTCGTTGTCGGCAACAGTACCTTTAAACTTCATCTTATCCCTTCTGGGATTTTATACCCCAGTTGCCAATGTGTCATTGGGAACGGCGTTGTACTGGATCCCGAGGTCTTCTTTCAAGAAATTGAGCATTTAGAGCGTCAAAACATTGTCGTGACCCCAGATCGGCTGAAAATTTCCAGTCTTTGCCACGTCATTCTCCCTTTTCATAAGCTTCTCGATTCCAGTCAAGAATCCTCTCGCCAAGAAAAAATAGGCACCACGGGCAAAGGCATCGGCCCTACCTATACCGACAAAATCTCCCGCTGCGGGGTGCGTGTGATTGATTTGTTCTCCAAAGAGCGCTTAACCAAGCGTATTCGGGACCGCCACTGGCCCAGCCTTCTTCCGACCCATGACCTAGACATTGAAGGGGTTATTGAGACCTATTATGCCTTCGGACAACGACTCCGCCCCTATGTGACAGATACGTCGCTCCTGATTAATGATGCCATCGATGCTGGCAAGTCTATTATCCTTGAGGGGGCCCAAGGCACGATGTTGGATGTGGATCACGGCACCTACCCCTTTGTCACCTCCTCGAATCCGGTTTCGGGCGGCGCCTGTATGGGCGTGGGCATCGGCCCGCATAAAATCAACCAAGTAATTGGGGTCACCAAGGCTTATATTACCCGAGTGGGGGAAGGCCCTTTTACCACTGAGCTCACCGACAGCCTGGGCGAACACCTCCGCCAACGCGGCGCTGAATTTGGCACCACGACAGGCCGCCCGCGACGCTGTGGATGGCTGGACTTGGTGGTCTTCCGTTACGCTGCACGGATTAATGGGATTACTGAAATCTGCCTCACCAAGCTGGATGTCTTAGACGGCATGGACGAGATCTTGGTTTGCAATTCTTACGACAGCCCCGAAGGCGTTTTGACGAACTTCCCCCAAGATTTAGACCTTTTTTCCCAATGCAAGCCCCGCTATGAATCACTCCCGGGTTGGAACGAGGATATTTCCGGCATTACGGATTTTAATCTCCTTCCGGAAAATGCCAAGCGTTATATTCGGTATATCGAGCAGACCGCCAAAGTCAAAGTCACGCTCGTCTCAGTGGGTTCTCAGCGGAATCAAACGATCCACCTTCTCACCCGTTAAGGGGTCGCCATGTCTGCTATCGATCTCTCCCTAGAAAATCATTATGAGGTTATTGTCGTCGGCTCCGGTCACGCCGGGATTGAGGCCGCCTTGGCGAGCGCGCGGATGGGGCGCAAGACCCTTTGCCTGACCCTGAATATCGATAATATCGGGCTAATGCCCTGCAACCCGTCTATTGGCGGCCCCGCAAAGGGCCAAATCGTTGGTGAAATTGATGCCCTAGGGGGTGAAATGGGCCGCGCGGCGGATCTGACCGCCATTCAAACCAAGGTCCTCAATCGCTCTCGGGGGCCGGCTGTTCAATGCCTGCGCACCCAAAACGACAAACGAGAGTATAACCACTTGATGAAAAAGATCCTGTGCAACCAGGCCCATTTAGAGGTGCGTCAGGCCATGATCGAGGCCCTGCTCATCGATGACACCACTACGGTGTACGGGGTGGTCACCGAGCTCGGCAAAGCGTACCTCGCCCATAGTGTCGTCCTTACTACGGGTACCTTTTTAAAGGGGAAAATGCACATTGGCCTAAACGCCTTCTCAGGCGGTCGTGTGGGCGAATATAGCGCCGAACGCCTCTCTGATACGCTGATCAAGCATTTGCGCCTTGGGCGGCTTAAAACAGGGACGCCACCGCGCCTTGATGCACGCTCCATTGACTTTGCCCAGATGACTGAACAACCTGGTGATCCTGAGGATCTCCGCTTTTCGTTCAGAACCCCCAAATCTGATCGTTATTTAAACCAAATCGCTTGCCACCTCACCCATACCACGCCAGCTACCCATGAGATCATTTTGAGCAATTTGTCTCGCTCCCCCATGTACCAAAAAGTGATCCAAGGGGTTGGGCCTCGGTATTGCCCCTCGATTGAAGACAAAGTCGTGCGCTTTGCCGACAAAGATCGTCACCAGATCTTTATTGAGCCCGAAGGACGCGATACCAACGATATGTACGCCCAGGGCCTCAATACGTCCCTTCCTGAAGATGCCCAAGAAGCCTTCTTGAAAACCATGCCAGGCCTTCAAAATGTCAAAATCTTGAAGCCTGGCTATGCGGTCGAATACGACTTTGTTTACCCGGATCAGCTCCACCCCACCCTTGAAACCAAGCCCATTCATCACCTTTTTTTGGCCGGGCAAATTAACGGGACCTCCGGTTATGAAGAGGCGGCCGGACAAGGCCTTATTGCGGGCATCAATGCCGCCTTGAGCTCCCAAAACCAACCGCCTTTTATCCTCACCCGTGAAGACTCCTATATCGGGACCATGATTGACGATTTAATTACCAAAAACATCTATGAACCCTATCGCATGTTGACCTCTCGTTCTGAATATCGCCTTGTTTTGCGACAAGACAATGCCGTTTTCCGACTTTCGCAGCGCGCCCATGCCCTTGGATTGATTTCTGACGACGAATGGACGGGCATTCAATCCGAAAAACGTCACATTGAGGGCTTAATCGTGAAGTGGAAGAAAGAATCCACCCCCGAAGCCGCCGTTTCACAGTTTAATCTCCGCCAGAAGACCCTCCTTTACGAGTTTATCAAGCGCCCCGAGGTGGACCTGAGCGCGTTAATGGCACTGGGCTGCATTGCCACGGAGGACCTCGATTACGGACAACGCGCCCTGGTGCAAGTCAAATACGAGGGCTATCTGTTGAAACAAGAAGCCGAGATTGCCCGGATTCGTCACTACGACTCTAAAGCCCTCCCTGAAAACTTGGATTACGCCCAAATCCTAGGACTCAAAAAAGAAAGTGTTGAAAAATTCACCCGTTTTTCGCCCAAAACCATCTTTGAAGCCAAACGGATCAGCGGCATTAATCCGGCAGACCTGATGGTGCTGGTCACCTACCTTGAAAAACATGGCCGGCGCGGGTGATGTTTCACATGAAACATCACCCGCAAATTAACGCCTATATCGCACTCCTGAAAGAATGGAACGAGATTCATAATCTCTATTCTAAGAATGCCTACGACAAACTCCCCTTCCATATTCAAGACTGCATCCAGGTCGCTGAAATCATCACAAATACCCCGCTCATCGTGCTAGACATGGGCTCAGGGGCCGGACTCCCTTCCGCCATCGTGGCGATTCAAAACCCAAAAAACACCGTCTATGCCATTGAATCCACAGGCAAGAAAGCCCAGTTCATGTTACACGTGAAACACTCGCTCAGATTAGACAATTACCACCCCATTCACGACGATATCCTTCACTTTATTCATCACCACAGCCCCGCCCCCCACTTCATCACCGCAAAAGCCTTTGCGCCCCACCCCAAATTGATGGACATTTGCAAAAAGATCTTAAAAAAGCACAGCCCCACACTCCTGGTTCCGATTAATGCCGCACAAGCCGAGGCGTTTGATCACCCCGAATGGGTTAATCGCCACTACGCTGAAAACGGGTATTATTATATTCAGCAGCCGCTTTAACCCCCGATGTTTCACATGAAACACCGACCCAGCGCACAAGCGCTCTAGCCTCTATTTCCCAAAAAGCTCGTCGATAAACCCCCGAATACCCTTGGATTCAGCAGGAGACACACCCGCAGCAGCCGATTTTCGCTTAAGCTCTTTAATAAACGGAGTGAGCTCCCTATTTTTGGGGGCATTCTTCTCTAGGATCCTGAGTGCCAACCCCATATCCAAGCGCTCCACCAACGGAAAAATATGCGCCGCCTCCTTAGGCTCCTCAATGACCTTCTTAATGAGGGAGGGCACGAGAAATTTCCCCACCTTTTGAATGACCTCCAGCGCACGCAACCTACTGTTTTTCTCACCATAAAGGTAGCTGCGGATAATAAAATCAAAAAATTTATCTTCTCCAACGTTTTTAAAGGCCACGAGCACTAATTTTTTAATTTTCGGATCCGAGTACAACCCGAGTAGCTTGGGAAGCGCCCCCGCAGACTTCATTTGGCCCAGCAAGACAATAATTTGGCGGCGCAAATTGGGGACATCCAAAAGCTGGATCAAGGTTTTTTCTGCCATCGGGCCTTGAATCGCCCAAATCGTATGCACGATTCGAGACGCCACAATCGGGTTTAGCGCAAAGACGATCTTTTCCATCGCGGGAATGGCCGCGGTCCCCATCTCTTTAATCAAGCTATATACCGAGTTTCGCACGGAAGACTCTTTATGCTCGAAATAAGGGACAATTACAGATACCGCGCCACTACCATACTTTTGAATGGCCTTATAGGCGTTTCTGACGACGTGACGATCGGCATCTGCAAGGCATTTTGCCAATGCGGGTAAGGCACGGGCATCACGAAGATCGCCCAGCTTCTCAGCGACACTCCACCGAATCAGCCAATCTTTATCCTCCAGCAGCTTGACAAGCTCTGGCACCGCCTGGCGATCATGCAATAGCTTAAGCTCTAAGATGGCATCCCATCTTTCATCTTCGTTACGAAGCTTTGCAATTATGCCTTGGATGTTGATCGATTTCATAATGATGTAAAGAGAATAAGCGCCTCTTTCAGGGTCTCTACGTAAAGAGGTTTAATTCCCATATCGGCACCTAACGAAACGTCGTTCTTTCGGGGTAAAATACAAGCCTCGAACCCCATTCGTTGAAACTCTATCACACGTTTTTCGGTTTGACGAATGGGTCGAATTTCGCCGGTTAAACTAATTTCTCCACAGACTCCAATTCGCTGACCAATTGGTTTATCATTAAGGGAAGAAATTATGGCCAAGATTAAGGCTAAATCAAGCGCGGGATCAGACGTTTTGATGCCCCCGACAATATTTAAAATAATATCTTTATCGGCAAGTCGAATTCCGAGAATTTTTTCAATTGCGGCAATTAACAAATAAGCTCGATTGGTATCCACACCTAAAAAGGTTCTTTTGCCCATTCCGTAGCCCGAATGCACCACAAGCGCTTGAACCTCGACCAGCAGACTCCGGCTCCCCTGCATGACACTCGAAACGACGGAGCCCGGATGCGCCAGAGAAGACTCCTCCACAAAGACGCCGGAGGGAGAGTCCACGGTCACCAACCCATGCGGCTTCATCTCCAACAGCCCGACTTCGTTGGTGCTGGAATAGCGATTTTTAAAGGAGCGCAAGGTGCGATATTGCTCGTTTCGCTCCCCTTCCAGCACCAAAATGACGTCCACTAAGTGCTCTAAGACTTTAGGCCCCGCCAAAGCCCCCTCTTTGGTAATATGCCCAATCAGAACACCCACGCTTTGGGCGTCTTTCAAAACCGTAATCAGCTCAGAGGCACAATAGCGCACTTGATTAACTGACCCTGAAATCGCCGGCAGATCCGGGTGATACACCACCTGAATCGAGTCTAAAATGACCAGATCAGGCTTGACGGTCTTAATGGTATCTAGGATCACCGATAGGTTAGTCTGCGTGAGGACCATCAGCGACGGCGATAAGACCCCTAACCGTGCGGCACGCAACTGGATCTGGGCGGCCGATTCTTCGCCAGTGATATAGAGCACCAGATGGTGTTGTGCGATATTCTGCGCGACTTGAAGTGCCAGGGTCGACTTCCCGATCCCCGGCTCGCCCCCCAACAGGATAATGGAACCGGTTACGCAGCCGCCCCCTAGGACATAATCCAGCTCAGAAAGGCCTGAGGGGATCTTTTGCGCGTCTGTCCCCTCAATTTCATTAATGGGAATAGGATGGGCCTTGAGTGTCGGCTGACGGCCTTTTTTAGACTTATATTGCGTCTCTTCTTGGAGTGTATTCCAGCCGCCACAGGCGCTACATTTCCCTTGCCAGCGGGGATGCAAGGCCCCACAAGATTGGCAGGTATAGACGAGGGTGGCTTTATCCACTCGTAACGAGTTCGTGTGCCCCTGCCTGCCGTGGGAGTTCTTGCTCACGATCCTTGACCGTGAATACCACTTCGCCCTTCTTCATGGCGGCCTTGACCTCAATATTTTGGCGGAGCCCCGTTTGCAGAAGGTGATCTGCAAGACGGTCTTCAAAGAATTCTTGAATCGCACGTTTGAGTGGCCGCGCCCCATGCTTTCGGTCGTAGCCCTTGTCGAGCAAAAACTCTTTTACTTTTTTATCGGCCGTGACATAGATTTCTTTTTCTTTGAGCCGCTTAAACACGTCGGAGAGCATGATCTCCACAATGGATGTCAGGTCTTCTTTTTGAAGGGTTTTAAAGATCACAATGTCGTCGATCCGGTTCAAAAACTCGGGACGGAATTCCTGACGAAGCTCTTCACGGAGCTTGGTTTTCATGGTTTCGTATTTCATTTCCTCTTGGTCTTTGCGGTTCACGAAGCCAAAGGTTGTTTCTTTTTCAATGTATTTGCTGCCCACGTTTGAGGTCATAATGATGATGGTGTTTTTGAAGTTTACGGTGCGCCCTGTGGAATCCGTCAATCGTCCATCGTCGAGAATTTGAAGCAATATATTGGTGACATCAGGAGAGGCCTTTTCGAGCTCATCAAAAAGGACAACTGAATACGGCTTGCGGCGCACAGGCTCGGTGAGCTGGCCGCCTTCGTTAAACCCAACATAGCCAGGCGGCGAGCCGACCAACCGAGAGACCGTGTGTTTTTCTTGGTACTCGGACATATCCACCCGAATGAGGGCGTCTTTGCTCCCAAATAAAAACTCGGCAATGGTCTTGGCAAGCTCAGATTTCCCTACCCCGGTGGGGCCTAGAAACAAGAAAGATCCCGCAGGACGGCGGGGGTCTTTAAGCCCTACTTTGGCACGCTTTACGGCTCTCACCAGGGCCTTTACGGCATCATCTTGGCCCACAATACGGGTCTTGAGCTCTTCTTCCATTTTCAAAAGCCGTTCGGACTCTTCAAGGGTGATTTTGGTTACGGGAATCCCGGTCCACGCAGAGACAATTTCCGAAATGGTTGATTCATCCACCACACGGCTAAGCCCTGCCAAGTCTGAGGCGGGGAAGCTATGGTATTTATCTTGAAGCTGGGCAATTTGGGTATCGAGAAGGGTGGCGGCATCGGTCTGGTCATTCGAGATGGCCGCTAACCGATCGGTTTCGAGCTTCTTGATATCTTCGCGGAGTTGCTTGATTTCAGGTTTTAAGGCCGAGGCGCGCAGCATCACCTTGGAGGCGGCTTCGTCGATCAGGTCCACGGCTTTATCCGGCAGACTCCGCTCGGTGATATACCGACTGGAAAGCTCGACCGCGTCTTTGATGGCCCCTTCAGTAATCACGACGTCGTGGAAGATTTCGTATTGATGCTTGATCCCGCGTAAAATCTGGAGGGCTTCCTCGATGGAAGGTTCGGCGACATTCACCGGCTGGAATCGACGCTCCAAGGCGCCATCTTCTTCAATGTGCTTGCGGTATTCGTCCATAGTCGTCGCCCCGATACATTGGAGCTCTCCACGGGCCAGGGCAGGCTTGAATAAGTTGGCCGCATCTAGGCTGCCTTCAGAGCCGCCGGTGCCGATAATGGTATGCAATTCATCGATAAAGAGGATCACATTTTTGGCCTTACGCACCTCTTCCATGACCTTTTTCACCCGGTCTTCAAACTCACCCCGGTATTTGGTGCCCGCTACTAAGAGCCCTAAATCCAGCATGACAATCCGTTTGCTACGGAGCTTCTCGGGCACATCTTCGCGGCAGATTTTTTGGGAAAGCCCTTCCACCACAGCGGTTTTCCCAACCCCTGGCTCCCCCGTGAGCACGGGGTTGTTCTTGGTCCGGCGACAGATGATTTGGATGATGCGTTCGATTTCTTTTTCACGGCCAATGACCGGGTCTAATTTGCCTTCTTGGGCCAACCAAGTGAGGTCACGTCCAAAGAGATCCAATGTGGGCGTGGGGACTGCATTTTGAGGCTTTGCCACAGCGCCAGCCGGCTGTTTGTTGCCTAGGATTTTGAATAGTTCTTCTTTGAAATTGGCAGCGTTGATCCCAAATTCGCCCAACACACGGGCGGCAATGTTGGAGGGGTCGCGGAAGACGGACAAAAACAAATGCTCCACGTTGACGTAATTGTGGCCGAGCTTTCTGGCCTCGTCCCAGGCATTGGTGAGGACTTGTTTGGCCTGTTGGGTGAAGGGAATGTTCCCTAAATCCGTGGCCAATCCGCCGTATTCCAGACGCTCTTCAATGGCCCCTTTGAGCTGGTCTAAGGAGAGGTTCATCTCCTGGAGGACTTTGACGACGACATTGTCGCCTTCGCCGATAATCCCCAGCAAAAGATGCTCGGTTCCCACGTAACTGTGGTGAAAGCGCTTGGCCTCTTCCTGCGCTAGCATGATGGATTGAATGGCCTTTTCAGTGAAACGTGAAAACATGCGCCCATCATACCCCAGTGCAGTCTAATTTAAAAGGTGATAGACTAGGGTCCTCATGAAGCAGCGTAAGCAACTGGTTTTTTATGTGTGGATGTATGCCCTTATTGTCGTGCTCGCCATTACCGGATTGGTGGTGAATAATACGACGCTGACCCTCAATGAAACCATGCGGCAATTAGAGGGAAAACTGGGGAAATTGGAAGAGGAAAATGAACTCTTGCAGATTGATGTCTTGAGCCAAGGCTCCTTGGCGACCATCGAAGAAAAAGCCTTGTTTGCCGGAATGGGTGCCCCCAAACAAGTGGAAGTATTGGTGCGTTAACGATGATTCATCACCGTCGGTTCCGGGTCTTTATTACCTTTTTTTATTTCCTCTTGGTGTGCTTGTTTATTCGTGCCTTTTATATGCAGGTGATCAAGCGGGAATTTTACCGACAAAAATCCGAAAGCCAGCTCCAACGTAGCATTCACATTTACCCCCATCGCGGCTGTATTTATGATCGGCATTTTACCCCACTTGCGATTGCAAAAGTACGGTACGCCGTGTACGGATTTCCGGGCCAGATGACCCGCAAGGCTGAATTTGTGGCCAAAGCCGCACCGATTTTAGAGATGTCTGAAGACGTCCTACGCGCCAAAGTGTACTCGAGCTCGCCTTTTGTCTGGATTAAACGAAAAATTGATGCTCCTTGTTATAAAAAATTACGTGCACTTCAGGGGCAACTTCGGATGCAAGGCATCGAATTTTTGAAAGAAGAAGAGCGGGTGTACCCGAATGGGCGACTCGCGGCCCATGCCATGGGGTTTGTGGGCATTGATAATCAGGGTCTCGGGGGCTTGGAATATTATTTTGATCAATTTTTGAAAGGCTCGCCTGGGAAAATTGTATTGCAGGGCGATCCGAGGGGATTTCGGGTGATTTCCGGCTATTCCAAGACCCTCAACCATGCTTATGACGGCGGCTATATCAAGACGACCTTGGATGAATATGTGCAGTATGTGACCCAAAAACATTTGCGGGAAGGCGTCGAAGAAAACAATGCCAACGGCGGCATTGCCATCGTGATGGATCCCCAAACTGGGGATGTGTTGGCGCTGGCCAGCGTGCCCGATTTTGACCCCAATCATTGGGTGGAGTCGGATGTTCATAGTCGGACGAATAAGGCCATTGTGGATGTGTATGAGCCCGGCTCTGTTTTCAAAATTGTCACCCTATCCGGGGTGCTTGAGGAAAAATTGGCACGCCCCGGGGATGTCATGTATGTGCCGGCCACGATTAAAGTCGGCGGACGATTGATCCGAGAAGCCCATGAACGAGAGCCTGGCGAATCTGATCGGCGGACTGTGACTGAAATTTTGGAAAAGTCCCTCAACGTCGGGACGACCATGCTGGCCCAACGATTGGGCGAAAAACGCTTATATTCGTATATTAAAAAGTTTGGGTTTGGGGATAAAACTGGGATTGAATTACCAGGTGAATCTCGGGGGTTATTGCGGGATGTGAAACGGTGGTCCGGGTCTGATATCGGGATGATTTCCTTCGGGCAAGGGGTGGCCGTGACCCCGGTTCAAATGGTCGCCGCCGTGGGTGCAATTGCCAATCGTGGCCTCTGGATGAAGCCTCGGATTGTGGATTACATTCGCTATCACCAAAACATGTCGATTAAGGGGATCCCCAAGGTGAGTCGTCGCGCCGTGTCGGAATCGACTGCCAAAGAGGTCACGGATATGATGATCCGAACGGTGGATACAGGCACTGGGGTGTCTGCACAATTACCAGGATTTTATGTCGCCGGGAAAACGGGAACCGCTCAAAAACCGGGTGCGAATGGGCATGGCTATGTTACCGGCGAATACGTGGCGTCTTTTATTGGGTTTTTTCCCGCACATCACCCTGAATTTGTTATTTTAGTGGTGGTAGATACGCCCCGAAAAAGTATTTATGGGGCCGCCGTCGCCGCCCCGATTTTTCGGAAAATTGCAGCCGATTTGGTGAGCTATCGTAATCTTCCGGTTGAACGACCTTGCCACGGGAGGCGGGGCAGCATATAATTTACCCGCATTATGCCGAGGTGGTGGAATTGGTAGACACACTAGCTTGAGGGGCTAGCGGGGCGACTCGTGCAGGTTCAAGTCCTGTCCTCGGTACCACATTGCTCTGTTACAAAATGCCCGATTCATCCATTTTTTACTCAACTCATTTAGACGAACTAAACCACGTTGAGCAAGAAAATGGCGACTCGAGCATTTTTCTAACATCGCTTTTCTATCGCTTTTTTACTAAAAATTGCATCTGAAGTAAGGAGTAAGGTGAGCTCGCCAATCGTATTTGGGACTTCTGGACACCGGGGGATTATCGGGGAAGGGTTTACGGCACCCCAGGTTCGGGCTGTCGCCTTTGCCGTTGCGGATTATTTAAAGTCTTTGACACCGCGTCCCCAGGTCATTTTGGGCTATGACCCCCGGCAAGGCAATGACCCTGAACGCCGCGTGGGCAGCTTTACACAAGTCGCGGTGGATACGTTACTCGCGCAGGGCATCGACGTGGTGTTTTGCCCGGATTACTGCCCTACCCCCGTGATTTCTTGGAGTATTGTTCATTATGGCCTTCAGGGGGGACTGATTCTGACTGCTTCACATAATCCGCCGATGTATAACGGCATTAAATTTAATCCCCAAAATGGGGCCCCCGCACCAAGTGACGTGACGACCCAGATTCAGGATCTGGCCAATGGCTATTTACATCAAGCCCCCTCCCCTGTTCTTATGCCTGGAACGCTCACGATTCTGAACCCGATCCCTGATTTTGCCAAAGCCCTGGCGACCCTGGTTCGGGCTTATGTGCCCACCTCATTTCACGCAGAGACACTGCTTGCGATTGATACGAAGCATGGCGCAACAGCGTCAACCTGGGAGGCTTTATGTCATCATCTTCAGGTAAGGCCTAAATTCGTTCACCAGGAGCCCTCTTCTACTTTTGAGGGCATTGATACCAATCCGACACAGATTAGCAGTTTAACGGCACTTAGGGCCCTTGTGGTTGAGAAATGGATGATGATGGGATGCTCAAATGATCCGGATGGGGATCGTCATCTGGTGGTGGATGAAACAGGAACTCCCCTGACCCCCGAGGAAACCGCTTTGATTATTGCCCAATTTTTCTTGGATCAAGGGTACCCGCTGTCGGGGATTGCGTCGACGGTCGCTTCTTCGGCGATTTTGCGTCTTTTTTGTGAAGAGAATCGATTGGCCTATTTTGAAACGGCCGTCGGCTTTAAATATTTTGCCCCGTATTTTGAGGCTGCTCAAGCCGCTGGAACGGTGGTGATGGGGGTGGAGTCCTCGGGGGGATTTTCGTTGTCGTCCCATACGCTTGAAAAATGTGGGTTTTTGCCGGTTTTATTGGTGTTGGGAATTTGTCAGCAAACGGGGATTTCGGTTTCAGATTGGGTGAAGCGGATTCACGATCGCTATGGCGATTTTTATTTTTTAGAGACCTCCCAAACCGTCAGTGAGGCTCAAAAGGACACGCTTAGAAGCTATATTCAGGCCCCTTCAGCTGCGGTTTTACAGACTTTTTTTGCGATGCCCTTGGATAAGGTTAGCACTGAAGATGGGCTTAAACTTCATTTTGAAGCGGATACGGCGTGGGTCTTATTGCGTCTGTCGGGGACAGAGCCTGTGGCACGCGTATATGTTGAGTCTCGGTCTGAGGTCACCAGCCAGATATTACTGGCTGGCGCTCAACACTTATTTTTACTTCCGAGCTCTCATCTTTCGGCCGTATTTTTTGTACTTGTGTTTGCGCATTTTTTTACGACGTTTTTTAATTAAACTTCCCATACTCACTCAACCTCCAGCAAAATCAAAAGCTTTAAATTAGGACGGCTACTTTACCCCAGATCGGCAGAAAACACAAATGGATGATGCAGTGTAGACCGTGTGGCAGCGGCTGCAGAGGCGTTCTCCTCGGTTTTTACGGTCTTGATTTTCCCATTGGATGGCTTCTTGTAAGGTTTTGGGGGTGGGTCTAGGTGGGGATTGGGTGGGGAGTGTGGGTGAGGGGGGTTCGATCATGACGCGCAGATCGGTGAGGGTTTGTTTTTGTCCGGTGAGGGG
Organism: bacterium; assembly: GCA_023249285.1. Lineage (GTDB taxonomy): Bacteria > Margulisbacteria > Marinamargulisbacteria > SXXA01 > JAHFDB01 > JAHFCZ01. The sequence goes on from JAHFCZ010000004.1 coordinate 25,902, forward strand.
GGTGAGGAGGGTGTTGATTTTGGTGAGGATGTCGGCTTTATAATAGCGGATTTCACTCATCCAAAGGGGGTTTTCTGTGGCGATTACTAGGACTTTACCTCGGATAAATTCAAGTCGGATTTGGGGCGCTAATTTACCGACGATTTGGGTCCAGTTTTCGGACAGACAGCGGAGCATTTTGCGTTGGTATTCGAGGTCTTTGAAGAGGGCATCTCCGCCTAGAATTTTACCTAGATTTTCAGTGTGAAAGTTACCCATGGTGGAGGTGACCTTGGATCATGTGGTAGTGGGTTGCGTCAGGGAAAAGGAGTTTATCTTCGGGGAGAACTGAGGTGTAGATGAGTTGGCCTTTGTGGGTCAGTAAGCTGCAAAGCCAGGTTTTATGACGGACGTCTATTTCGGCAAAGGTGTCGTCGAGGAGGAGGAGGGGATAGGCCCCTAGTTTGTGGTAAAGGGCTTCCCATTGGGCAAGGGTGAGGAGGAAAGCAACGGCTTTGTTGATGCCGCGAGAAAAGTAGATGAAGAGGTTTTGTCCGCCTAGGATGAGGGTGTAATCGTCTCGGCCAGGGCCCGCTAGGTTGTGCCCAGATGCGATTTCTTTGTCCATGATTTCTTCGTATTTTTGGGTTAGTTTTTCGGCATAAGTGGTCGGGTCGAGTTTGTTTTCGCCCAGTGCGGCGTAGTGGATGTCGAGGGGTTGGTCGAAGAGTGGATTTCCGTTTGAAACCAGGGTTTGGTAGTGGGTTTGGATGTGGTGGAGTGCTTGGATACGGTGTTCGACGATTTTGGTGGCAATGGGGACAAGTTGTTGATTCCAAAATTGGAGGGTTTCAGGGGTGGGATTATCGTCTTTGAGTACACTATTTTTTTGTTTGAGAAGGCGATCATATTGGCGTTTAATAGCTGTGAATTCAGGGTCATAGTTTTCGCAAAATCGGTCGATATTTTGGCGGCGGATTTGTGGGGAATCTTTGAAGGCATAGACAATGTCGGAGGAGATAAAGACCGTTGGAAACTCTTGTTTGATGCTTCGGAAGGAGGTACAGAGTTGTTGATCGCGTAAGACGACCATTTCACCCCCTCGTCGATAGCGAATTGAGAGGCGTGTCGGTGTATTTTTTGACTCCAGATCTGCAACTAAGGTGAATTCATCCTGGTCGATGGCGATGATGTCTTCAAGATTAGTAGTTTGGGTGCTTTGACCAGTGAGTAGGAAGGCCAGGGCTTCCAGAAGATTGGTTTTGCCCTGGTTATTTTCTCCGAGGATGAGGGTGGCTTTGGGAGGGGTCCATTCCAGTACAGTTTCAGTGAGGTTACGGAATCCTTTAAGCCAGATTTTTTTAATGTTGATCCGCATAGGCAGGGTTCATGGCAAATGAGTCGGTATTTTCGACCTGTGCAGATGGGGTTTCGGATTGGGGTTCCGGAGCTGACGCAGGTGTTATGGCTTCTGCGGTTGGAGCTTGGTAATCGTTGGTTCGGATGGGCATGACAACGTAGGTGTAATCACCTCCAGAAGCAGGTTCAATAAGGCAGGGGCTGGTGCCGTGGTTGATACGGAGATGAACGTCGTCGGATTCTGTGTTTTTGAGGGCATCGATGACGAGTTTGACGTTGAAAGCTATTTTAAGTTCATCGACACCTTTGAGCTTGGTAATGGCTAAGTCTTCTTGGAAGTCCCCAAAACTGGAGGCGTTGGCTTGGATGGTGGCACGGTTATCGGTGAGGACGACTCGGACGACGTTGTGGGAGAAGGAGGAGACGATATAGGCTCTCTCACAGGCTTCGAGGAAGGGGCGTCGCGCAAGGGTGAATTCGTTTTCGAAGGTGGTGGGCATGAGTTGTTTGTAGTCGGGAAATTTACCTTCGAGGACCCGTGAAACGAGGAGGAAGGAGGGCATGAAGAAGGCTACTTGGCGTTCGGAGAAAGCAATTTCGACCATTTGGTCGGGTTCTGCTTGCTGGGCAATACGGAGCATTTCGGAGACGGCTTTTGTCGGGATGATGACCGCTGTTTCGGGTAATGCTGTTTCTATTTTTTGGGATTTGAGGGAGAGTCGATAGCCATCGGTTGAGACAAAGACAACGTCTTCTCCGCTGACTTTCATGAGGATGCCGTTGAGAAATTTTCGGCTTTCGTCGGTAGAGACGGAGAAGAGGGTATGTTGGATGAGGGAGCAAACGTCTCCGGAACGCAGGCGGAGGGATTGACCTGTTTCGATGGGGGGGAGCTTGGGGTATTCGGCCGGGGCAAGGCAGAGGATTTCGAATTCGACATGGTCGCCTTTGATGTGCATTTTGTAGGTGTCATCGACGGAAATTTCAACGTCTTGGCTGGCTAATTTAGCCAGGATACTGACAAGGGTTTTGGCTTTGACGAGGACATCGCCTGTGGCGGTGACATTGTCGATGGGAAGACGGTATTCGATGCCTATTTCCATGTCATAGCCCCAAAGGGTGAGCACTTGGCCTTTGAGAGAGAGACTGAGGTTTTCCAGTATTTGTGCGGAAGAGCGGGTGGGAATTGATTTCTCGACGATGGTGACTGCTTTTAAGAGTGTGCTGCTATTGCATTTGAAATTTAACATGTGATTACTCCCACCTCTTTTTTAAGAAGAGACTATTAGTTTTGAATTAGTAATTTATTATATCGTCTTAGTAGGAATTGTGAATATGTGGATAAGCGAGTAAAAAGAACGGTGTGACGTTGTTTTTGGTAGATGAGGCCTATGGAAAGAATTGGGAGAGTTGTGAAGGTTTTCCAAAGTTATGCGCAAATGGTCCCAGGAAGACCACAGTTTTTACACAGGTTGTCCATAGGCGTGCTGTGAGGTATAGTGTGGCCACGATTCGGGGTGTAGCGCAGCCTGGTAGCGCACCTGTTTTGGGAACAGGTGGTCGTAGGTTCAAATCCTATCACCCCGACCAGAGGCTTTTTTATGGTAAAAGTAATGGGGATAGTCAATTTGACCCAGGATTCCTTTTCGGATGGGGGTGTGGCCTGGGATTCCGATGACGCATTACGACATATTGAACGCTTAATCCGTGAGGGTGCGGATTGGATTGATTTAGGGGCTTCGAGCTCAAAGCCAGGATCTCAATTTCAGTCTCCTGAAGAAGAAATAGAACGGCTTAATCGGGTATTAAGTCGGTATTTTTCGTATTTTAAGGTGCCGGTATCAGTGGATACGGTGTATGCCCAAGTTGCGGATTATGCCCTCAATCAAGGGGTGAAAATGATCAATGATATTTCCGCAATGACGTTTGATCCGGAAATGATACGGGTGGTTGCCAACCATCAAGTACCTGTGGTGTTAATGCATATGCAAGGGACCCCAGACCGGATGCAAAATGCCCCGGACTATAGGGATGTGGTGGTGGAGGTTAAGCAGTTTCTCACGCAACGGGTGGCCATCGCAAAAGAAATGGGGATTATCGACATTTGGGTGGATCCGGGACTCGGGTTTGGGAAAACGGTGACTCATAATTTAGAATTATTGAAAAATATCGATCAATTTAAGGCATTGGGTTGCCCGATTTTGGTGGGCCCTTCTCGAAAGTCGTTTATTGGGACCCTGACCGGGGCTGCTGTTGCGGATCGGATGGGGGGAACAGTGTCGGCATGCTTGAAGGCTGTGAGCCGAGGGGCAACGATGGTGAGGGTGCATGATGTGGGGGTGGTCAAACAAGCGATACAGGTTTGGGAGGGATTGCAATGATTTATGTGGGATTGGGATCCAATTTAGGGGATCGAGAGGCGCAATTGGAAGCGGCGGTTCGACGGATTGCAGGCTTGGCAGAGGTTCGGATTATGGACCGGTCGACGTGGTGGGAAAACCCCGCAGTTTGTGGCGATTTTCAGCCCCCTTTTTTGAATGGGGTTTTGGGTCTGGAGTCCTCGCGGAGTGCGGGAGAGTTGATCGGAGAATTTCAACGGATTGAGCGGGAATTAGGACGTGAACGAAAAGGGGATCAATCGGCCCGGACTTTGGACTTGGATTTGTTGTTGATGGGGGAAGATATTTTGAGTGAGGATGAGTTGGAGATCCCGCATCCGAGGATGCATGAACGGTTGTTTGTGTTGATTCCGATGATGGAAATTGCTCCGGATGCCATTCACCCGGTGTTAGGAAAAACAGTGAAGGACTTGTACGGGGCCTTGGAGTGGGGTGTGTATGGCTGAGGTCAAACGGCTACCCTCTCTTTCGGAATTTGAGGCCTTTGCGTTTGAGATGGGGGGAAAGGCTCAGGCCGGACAGGTGTTTTTTTTGGAGGGAGAAATGGGGATGGGAAAGACGACCTTTGTCCAAAGTTTTATGAAGGGGATGGGCAGCTCTGAAGTGGTGAGCTCCCCGACGTTTCGGATTATCCATGCCTATACCCAGGGGCGGTTGCCGGTGGTGCATATGGATTTGTACCGGTTGAAGCGCGAAAAAGAGGTGTTGTCTATTGATGTCCCCGGGTCTATTTCCCCAGAGGGGGTGACGCTTGTTGAATGGCCCGAGTTGTTAAAACCGTGGGTCAAAGGCCCCGTGACAATGCTTGAATTTTTGGCCTTACCTGAGGCTGAAAATGGGCGGCAGGTGGTGATGAAATCACTCGTCTTGGGCGGGGGTTGATGCTATACTCTGGGGTCTGATGACACCCCCGAATGAGGCGAAAATAATTGCGGTTGTAAACCAAAAAGGCGGCGTTGGGAAAACAACGACAGCGATCAATTTGGCATCCTTTTTAAGTGCCAGTGGGAAGCGGGTGTTGATGGTGGATTGTGATTCACAGTCGAATGCCACCTCCGGCGTAGGTCTTAAATTGGACGAGATAGACGCGAGTTTATATGACGTGATTATGGATCCCGAACGGGCTGTTGAGGCCTTGTATCCGACGTTGTTTGATAATTTGCATATCATTCCCAGTACCCGGGATTTGTCGGGGGCTGAGGTTGAAATGGTGAATATGCCGGAACGCGAGTTTTTGCTTCGGAAGAACCTGGCTCCTTTTAAGGCGCATTATGATTACTTTGTGATGGATTGCCCTCCTTCTTTGGGCTTGATGACCTTGAATGCGTTGGTGGCAGCCGATTGTACGATTATTCCGGTTCAGTGTGAGTATTTTGCCCTAGAAGGAATTGCGAGATTGGTGGAAACGCTGACTTTGGTGAAGGAGACTTTTAACCCCGGATTGGAGATTGGGGGCATTGTCTTGACCATGTATGATCGACGCACAGCGTTGAATCGCCAAGTGGTAGAGAATGTGCGAAAATACTTCAAAGACTTGATTTTTGAGACCATTATCCCCCGTAATATTCGGCTGACTGAGGCTCCCAGCCATGGGTTGCCCATCGCTTTGTATAGCCCCAGTTCCACCGGGGCGGTAGCTTATTTTCAACTGGCAAAGGAGGTAGCCCATCGTGTCTAATACCCGTCAACGTTTAGGAAAAGGGCTGGAGGCGTTATTGCCGAAAAGTGTCATGATGTCCGGTAAAACCATTGCCACTTTATCAGTGGCGTTGATTGACCCGAATCCTTTTCAGCCTCGGCTCGCCTTTGATCAGGTGGCACTTCAGCAACTCGCGGATTCGATTAAACACCATGGATTGGCGCAGCCTGTGGTGGTCAGGCGCAATGGGGATCGTTATGAATTAATTGCTGGAGAACGTCGGTTCCGGGCCACAAAACTGGCCGGGCTTGAGACCATTCCGGTGATTATTCGGACGATGACGGACCAAGAGTCTTTGCAGCTGGCTTTGATTGAAAATCTCCAACGGGAAGATTTAAACCCCATTGAAGAAGCCAAAGGGTATGTTCGGTTGGCCCAAGAGTTTGGGTTGACCCATCAGGCGCTGTCCGATGTGTTTGGCAAGAGTCGATCTGCGGTGACCAATACGCTACGGTTGTTGAATTTGCCCGAAGAAATCCAACAAGCCTTGATAGAGGTGGTGATTACGGAAGGGCATGCGCGGACCCTCTTGGCCTTGGAGTCCCCTGAAAAAATGATGGCGGCGTTTGCGGCTATCCGGGATCAGCAAATGAACGTGCGAGATGTGGAGCGGCATATCGCAGGATTGAAACCGAAATCAACAGCAAAACGCAAAAAAATTGCACCGAGTGCTGCGATTCAGGAGTGGGAAAAATCTTTGGCGGCGCAGTATTCGACCAAGGTGCAGATCAAAGGGCGACCCTCACGTGGTAAAATTGAAATCGCCTACACTTCGGCTGCCCAATTAGACAAATTGATGCAACTGTTGACATCGTAAGGGCAATCTCGTAGGATAAATTCCCTTTTTATAGGGGGAGTATCGGTATTTTTGGAGGAGTTTACTATGGCGAAAACAGCCGTTAAAGAAAAAAAACAAGGTCGTCAGGCCGAAAAACGCGGGAGTGCACTTCACCGTGCAGCCGATTTTAAGAATAGCCGGGATATTCCTTACCACCCTGTTGTGGTGTCTTGTGCCTGTGGCGCAGAATTTGAGGCCGGGTCCGTTCTCGAAGCGATTCGTGTGGATATTTGTTCGAAATGTCACCCCTTCTTTACTGGGGAAAGCCGAATTATTGACGCAGAAGGCCGGGTTGATAAGTTTAGAAAACGTTACGGCATTACTGCGAAGTAAGGTTCGTTTACCATGCTGAGTGGTCACCAGGGCAAGCTGGAGGAGCTTGAGCAGAAGTTTATCCATAATGAACGTCGCATGAGCGATCCGGAGGTCATTTCGGATCACGAGGCGTATCAAGATCTGGTTAAAAAGCATTCGGAAATGGAGCCGGGCGTCGTTGCCTGGCGTGCCTATAAAAAGGCGTCTTCTGAGCTTACGCAAGCCCAAGAGCTGCTGAAAGATCCGGATATGAAGGAGATGGCGCAAGAGGAAATAGCGTCTCTCCAGAGTCAATTGGAAACGATTGAAAAGGATTTGCAAGGCTTTTTGGTGCCGCCAGATCCGTACGATAATAAAAATGCGATTGTGGAAATTCGATCCGGGACCGGCGGGGAAGAAGCGGCATTATTTGCGGCTGAGCTGTATCGCATGTATGTCCGATACGCCGAAGATCGTGGCTGGAAAACCGAAATTTTATCAGGAAATGCAACGGGCATTGGCGGGGCAAAGGAAGTGGTCTTTTCGATTTCTGGGCGTGGGGTATTCAGCCGTTTGAAATATGAAAGCGGGACGCACCGGGTCCAACGGGTGCCGGAGACCGAGGCGTCGGGACGGGTGCATACCTCGGCGGCGACGGTGGCCATTTTGCCAGAATTGGAAGAGGTGGATATTCAGATTGACCCGAAAGATATTCGGGTGGATGTGTTCCGAGCCAGTGGCGCGGGGGGACAACACGTCAACAAAACCAGTTCTGCTGTACGGATGACCCACGAACCGTCCGGGATTGTGGTGAGTTGTCAGGATGAACGGTCTCAGTTTCAAAACAAAGACAAGGCCATGCGAATGTTGCGTGCCCGACTCTACGACATGCGCGAAGCAGAACGCCATAAGCGGGAATCGACCATGCGTAAAGATCAGGTCGGCAGTGGGGATCGCTCTGAGAAAATCCGAACCTATAATTTCCCTCAAAACCGAGTGACGGATCACCGGATTGGGTTGTCCTTGTACAACCTTTCGGATTTTATGGAAGGGCGTTGTGATGAGGTTTTTGAGGCCCTTATTTCGGCAGATCGTTTAGCAAAATTACAACAGGCATGACCTTACGGGTGTTGTGGCGGGTGTTGGCTCAGGCCTTGGTTTCCGCCGACATTGACGACGGGGATTTGGAGGCGCGGTTGATTCTCGAGGCCGTGACCCAGCGGACATTTTCGCAGATGATGCGAGATTTGAGCGAGCCAGTGTCGATGATTCACGTGAAACAGGCCCAAAAATACGCCAAGCATCGCGTTATGGGGATGCCCTTGGGGTACGTATTGGGACACTGGGATTTTATGGCGCATCGCTATGCGGTAGGGCCTGGGGTGTTAATTCCGAGGCCGGAGACCGAAGGATTGGTTCATACAGTGATTGCGGCGGTCCGTGCGCAAGGCTGGGAACAGCAGTCCCTCACAATTTTGGAATTGGGGGTGGGGAGCGGGGTTTTGTCGATTGAATTGGCGTTGGCTTTGCCCCAGGCGCGGGTCATCGGCTGGGAAAAGAGTCGGCGTGCGGCCCGGATCGCCGTGCAAAATGCGACGGCCTTGGGTGCGGATATTGAAGTGGTGTCAGGTGATTTTTTTGCCAAAACTGCGGCCTGGCGGGGGGAATTAGCGCCTCAAACCCGGAGGGCCGGGCCGGTAATCTTGGTCAGTAATCCGCCTTATGTGACAGATGGAGAATGGCAGGGCTTGGAGGCCCATGTCCGAGATTTTGAGCCGAGGGCAGCCTTGGTGGGCGGTATGGATGGGTTAGACTTTTATCGACGCGTGATTCTGGCGGTATCTCGGCTTCACAAGATCCCGATGTTTTTTGAGATTGGGATGTCGCAGGGAGGGGCTGTCGTGGCCTTGGGGGCGCAAGAGGGGTATCAAGGAGTGATTCATCCTGATTTGAACGGAAGGCCCCGCATTGTTACACTGAGGCCCAATGATTAAGCTTGTGGTGTATGATCTGGATGGGACATTAGTGGATACCCTGGGGGATGTGGTGTCTGCAATTAACGCCACCTTGGTGGAGAGTGGTATTGCACCGGTAGAGGCCGCGTCGATTCGTGGTGCATTTGGCCATGGGATTCGGGAATTGTTGGAACGGGTCTTGCAGGGTTCGTCTCGGGAACGCATTGAAGAGGTGATTGCGGCCTTTCGGCTCCGATATCGCCAAAACATTGTCCAAGAGAGCCAGGTTTATGCGGGTTTGGAGGCCATCCTCTCTCAAGTTGAGGCCCGTGGGGTCTCGCAAGCGGTGTTGACTAATAAATTTGAGGCAGGGGCGCGGTTGCTGCTGCAGACGTTGGGTGTGTCCCGCTATTTTGACCCGATTGCCGGGCCGGATACCTATGACTCGGTGAAGCCGGATCCAAAAGGATTGCAGGCCTTGTTACGGTACCATCAAGTGTCGCCTGACGAGGCGGTGATGGTCGGGGATAGTGAAAATGATATTTTGGCCGCCAAAGGGGCCGGGGTTCCGGTTATTGCGGTGGGCTATGGGTATCAGGAGCTGTCCCGGTTAATGGGGTTGGGGCCGGAATACCGGGCCCAGAGCGTGGTGGCGTTGGGGGCGCAGCTGGCGGCGTTGCTATGACTCCGGAGTTGATGCCGGATTTGCGGGCATTGAAGGCTGATTTGTTGGCCAAATTTGAGTGCCAACAGAGCGGGAATTGTTGTCGGCGTGAAGGCTATGTGTATGCGACGACGCTTGAGCTTCAAAAAATGGCAAAGCTCTTGGGGGTGTCTTATGTGGAGTTTGTGGACCAATTTGTGGTCCGCCAAGAGGGGTGGGCCTTGATTGCAAGCCCGGCCCATCGACCGGGTTGTTTTGTGAACGCCCAGAATCACTGTGATATTTATGAGGCCAGGCCGAAATCCTGTCGAACCTACCCGGATTGGCCACAGATTTGGGAGAACCATGCGTCCGTTTTGGCGGAGCTGGCCATGTGCCCGGGGTTGAAGTTGGCCTTTGATCGGGTCTGTGGAACACTACAGACATGAAAAAAATAGCCGTGCGATGGATTGCCGTGGGGTTGTTGCTTCTGATGGGATTTACCCATGGGGGTGGCTATGCTATTACGACTTGGGCGATAGCGCAAAAAATGCCAGAAACGACCTGTTGTGTCATGAAATCCTGTTGTTGTGCACCCGGGGCCTGTCATTGTCCGGGACATGACTCCAAAACCAAGGATCGTGCGATGTTAATGGGCATGGATTGTTCGCCAGTGACGCGGATTTTGCAGCTGGGGTTTGATACGGTGCCTTTTTTGATTTCAGTCCCGGTTCGGGTGGTTACGGTTGATCAGTATTTTAATTTGGAGGACGGGTCTTCTCACGGAAAAATCGTGGCCACTTGTTTGGAGATCCTGCGGCCGCCTCAGCCCTACTCTTAGCTCTGTTGCCAAATATTCAAAGCATCCCATTTTCGGCTTCCTCATTTGGAAGCTGAGTGTTATTCCCGCATAGAACTGGATCCCCGTTTTCACGGGGATGA
>JAHFCZ010000070.1 GCA_023249285.1 bacterium
TCTCAAACCCCGCTCACGACACAGCCATCGTCATGGGGGCTGGTAACGTTGCGGCAGATATCATGCGGTTACTTGCGAAAGCCAAAACCCAAGAATTTAGTCCCTTGATGGGTGATTTGGAGGTTAAAAAAGTCGTGTGTGCCATCCGAGCCAAAGACGTTGACGCGCTAAAGTTTGATGCACATGTGTTATCCGAACTCGCGCAGCATGCCAATATCGAGGTTGTGGGCGGACATACGATCCCGGGTCTAGAAAAAGCCACCGTTATTCCAGGTCGCTTCACCGTCCAATTTAGGCTCGGCATGAAGTTAGAATCGGTTGAAAAAGACGCCCAAACAGGGACGCTCACCGCTCGCTTTCAAGGGCAAGAAGAGCCGATTCCAGCCGGTGCTATTTTTGGGGCATTGGGACAAGTGCCAAGGGTCCCGTTACGAGATGTCACTGTGGGATCCGATGGGCACCTCCACCATGGCGGCCAGTCTCTTCCTAACTTGCTTGTTGTGGGCCAAGCCAAAACCACGCGAGGCACCTATCCCGACAGCCAAAAAGACGCCCGAGAGGTAGTCCAGACCTTTTTGAAAGAAAAAGCCGCAGATAAAAAGATGATCCACAAAGTACCAAAGCCTAAACATTGGAAAGGCGTATTCTCTGACGCCATGACCTTTGCGCAGTACGAAGGGCTGCAACGTGCTATCACATCCGAGACTGTCCCCAGACCTGTCACCATTCAAGGCATTGTCAGAGCCGCCAAAAGCCTTGCTGTACCCGATGCGACGTCAACCGCTTTGGTCGCAAAGTCTGCGGCCCTCGTCCCGCTTCGCGTCGTCGGCCCGCCCACGGTAGTCACCGTCGTCGATCTGACGCGTCCCGAAGGCCAGCAAATTAGGGTCGTTGCCGTCGCGGCTGATCAAACATTGAGAAGTGCGCTAAAAGAGCCGGAGAATGACAAGCCGCCTCAGATCAAAGATCGGGGCACTTGCGATAACGGCTCTTGTCACAACTGTACCTGTAAAATTCAGATAGGGGCGCCACTAAACCCCAGTGCCTTTGATGCCAGAATGAAGCTACAGGCAGCTGCCATCAAGACCATGAACGGCAAACCTGAAATCGATTTCTTATCCTGTCAGGCTAAGGGGAGAGACCTCGCCAAAGGTGCGGTTATGGTCATTACGGGGGTATTGCCTTTATCAGGTCAAACGGCACCGGAAGATTTGAGCCAATCTCTTCCCATTACCCCAGCAGTAGAACAGCAAATCCGCGCGGCAAACGAACTCTTTTTGACTGCCCATCCCGAGTTTGCCGTCCCCCGAGACCCGCTGTCTCAAGTCACTGAACATGACGCTTGCAATATTTACGCGACCCGATATGCATCGCCACAACCCGTTCAATGTGGTGCTGTCATCAAAGCTGCAAATCATAGGGGGGCGGCTGTACATCCCGTCTCAGCTTCAGGTGAAATTTGCACCGTTAATAGTGACGGAAACGGCACATTGCTGGACATCCCTCACGCCATTCTGTCGGACGAGTATGCCCTAGCCAACCCTGGAAAACCGCCTTTTCCTAGGCCTGGTCAGTACGGCGTGATTTCAGTGAATATTCCCCAGTCAGCACGTTCAGAATCAGAAGTACTAGCGGATCTCAACGCTGAATTAGTACGTCACAATTTGGAATGCCTCTTTGTCCGAGAGGTGCCGTTCGATTATCGCGTAGTGCCAAAAGAAACGGGGTATTGCGTAACCCTCAAGCAAGTGGTTGTCCGGTTATTAACCCCAAGCAGTCTACAGAAAAAATTGATTCACCATGTCAAAGTGGCGGGATACAACCTGGAACGTATTTCGGGGCTTGAGTTGTTGAGCGCCTCCACCAGGCACGTCGTCTACAAGGGCATGATCTCATCGACACTTTTTGGGGATGCCTTTCCAGATTTCAATGACCCTCGGTATACCACAACGATTATGCTCACCCATAATCGGTTCAGCACCACATCGGCTGCAAAATCAGTTTATGGTGCCCATCCCCATTTTGGGACCATCCACAATGGCGAGATCGTAGATGCCAAGGAATTTGAGAATTATCTACTCAATAATCGAGAAAAAATAAAAGCCTGTACTGGGATCGTGATTAACACGACAGGCAAGAGCGACTCGTCTCTCTTGGGCTACTATTTTGAAGTGATGTATCTTTATCTGAATTCGGAAGGTTTTCTTAGAGAAAACCCTGGCTTCCCAGGTGTTTCGATGGCGGATCTCGTGTATCTGACCATCCAACCTTATGAGTCTTATTCAAATCCCGTACTCAACTATGGTCGTACCTTTGGGCTTCCCTTTATCGAAGGCCCCGCCTCGATTGCCGTCACCAGTGAAGACGGCACGGTCATCACCGCAAAAGACAGCCTCGGATTACGGCCAGGATGGGATGCGATTGAATCGGATAGAATGCGGTTCACCTCCGAAATCTACAATGAAGACGGTGCGCCTACCCCACACGATGCAGGAGTCATCAAAGTAATGGACCCAAAATCCAATTTATACCAAGAGTATGTGGTTTCTCCAGCGTTAGAAGCCTATTGTAGAGAGCAGGTCAGCCGCGCCGTCATCGTGCTTAAAGACGTTGCCCTAGCCATAGAAGACTCTCCGCTAAGATCTGAGGGACCCAGTCCTTGGGTGTTTGTTTAGAGAGATAGAATGGTGACCCGGGTGGGAATCGAACCCACGACCACTTGATTAAAAGTCAAGTGCTCTACCAACTGAGCTACCGGATCATAATGAACCTGGGCGATTTCAAAAAACGGGCTTTAAGATACCGTAATTTCCCAGGTTATACAAGGGTTTTGCCCTCTCTTCTGGCTAGGGCTTGATAATCCCTGAAATCATCCAATCCAGTTTCCCTTTAAGCAATTGTGTACTGACCTTCCCCAAGAGTTTCGTGGGGGTCTGGCAGGGCTTGCGGAAGTGGGTCTTAATGCGTTGGCGTGCCTGTCGGCAGAATAAATCGACGACATCTTGGAGCTCCGGCGATGCTTTTCCGCTCGCCAAAAGATGCTCCGCTTGAGACAAGCTAGCGGCCATTGCAAATAGATCCGTGCCAATATCCACAAAATTGGCCAATAGAAGCTGTTCTTTTTCCAACTTGACCTGATATATGGCCATGGTGTGAAAAAGCCGTCTAGCGAGCTTTTTGCTGGCTCTGGCGATAAATCTCAGGTGACAACGATTGGCACAGCTGAGGTGTTGTGTCTGAAGACAGGTGAAAGACGGGAGCCAGAGCCGAGGATACCAAGTCACATAAAACAACCCGGCCCTCAGCGCCATCATGACTTTATTCCCAATCGACGTATGGCGATCAATGAGGGGCAAAATGAACTTCATGTGCACGTCCATGGCCTCACGGGCAATGAAGAGCTGCATGATTTCGCTGGTCCCTTCAATGATTCGGTTAATCCGAAGATCCCGCACCAAACGCTCGACGGCGTAGGGCTCTTCCCCTCGGTTTTTGAGAGACGTGGCTGTTTCAAACCCGCGACCCCCTCGAATTTGGAGGGTTTCGTCCGCAATTGCTGAGGCTCTTTCTGAGCCAAAATACTTGGCCATCGCCGCTTCCAAACGAATATCGGCTGATTCATGGTCGGCAAAGGTCGTCGTGAGCGCACTCACACTGTCCATCGCAAAGGTTTCTGCCACCATGGTTGCGAGCTTGATTTGAACGGATTGATGTTCGCCGATGGGAGCGCCCCACTGGACCCGCTTGTTGGACCATTGTTTGGACACTTCCATACACCATTTCCCCGCTGCTGCGGAGATGGCGGGGATGGTTAAGCGACCGGCGTTGAGCGTCACAAACGCAATTTTTAAGCCTTGACCTGGCTGGCCAATGATATTTTCTTTGGGGATTTTGACATTGGTAAATTTGAGACGGCCATTGGCAATCCCGCGAATCCCCATAAACTGACAGCGATTCAAAATCTCAAAACCCGGTGAATTGGTTTCGAGAACAAACGCCGAGACTTGTTGCTTGGGCTTTCCGTGTACCATTTTGGGTTCAGTGAGGGCCATGACCACTAAGAGTTCAGCCTCAGGACCGTTGGTGATATAGAGTTTTTCGCCGTTGAGAATATAGTGCTCGCCATCCTCGGATAAGGTCGCGGTGGTACTCATTCTGGCCGGATCTGACCCGACATCGGGCTCCGTCAATGCAAAGGCCGAGATGGCCCCTTTGGCGAGACGGGGCAGATATTTTTCTTTTTGGGCCTTGGTCCCAAATAATTTCAACGGTTGCGGTACACCAATGCTTTGATGCGCCGAAAGCCATACCGCTGTCGAGCCACACCAGCTACCCACCAAGGCCATTGCGCGGGTGTAATTCACTACTGACAACCCCATCCCCCCGTATTCCTTGGCAATTTTCATCCCGAAATAGCCTTTGTCCGCCAAGGCTTGGAGTGCGGCTTTGGGGACAGCTTGGTCCCGATCCACTTGCTCGGGGTCAATGTGGGCCTTTAGGTCTTGCTCGAGTTGGACCAAGACTTGATCGCCAATGGCCTTATCTTCGGGGGACTGTTCTGGGAAAGGATGCACCAAGTCCCAACGGAAGCTGCCTTTGAAGAGCTCGGCCACGAAGCTTTCGTATTTCCATTCGGTTTCGCGGGATTCTTCGGCGAGGTCGAGGGCCTTTTGTTTGTCTTTGTTGTCAGTGATTTGCATGAAAGTTCCTTTGTTAGGCGTAAAATTTCTGGTTTGATTCGACCATTTTCTTCAAAAGTGCGGCGGGTTCAAATCGATCGCCATAGGCACGATGAAGGACATCCAAGCGTTTGAGAATATCAGCGAGGCCACGTTGATCGGCGTAACGGCAAAGCCCGCCTCTAAATGGGGGGAACCCGGTGCCCATGACCATGGCCATGTCGAGATAGGCGGCACTGGCCACTATCGTTTCGTCCAGACAACGTGCGGCTTCGTTCACCATGGTCAACACCATGCGATCCAAGCATTCCTCGGCCTTGGGGGGCTTGCCCTTGGGCTTTCCTAAAATACGTTTAATATCGGGATTGGGGACCAGTGCAGAGCCGTCGTGGAGATAAAAGCCTTTGCCGGTCTTTTTGCCCCGGAGTTCAGGGTTGGCGTACACCTGGTCAAAGGCAGCGGAGACTTTCATTCTCGCGCCGTACCCTTGCTCTAAAATTTTGGCGACTTTGTAGCCCACATCGAGGCCGACTTCGTCCGCGAGGGCCAAGGGCCCGAGCGGCATGCCGTAGGCGGTCATAATGGCATCGATATCAGGGATTTCCATGCCTTCTAAAAGCAATGCCACCGCCTCGTTGACATAGGGAATCAAGATGCGATTGACCAAGAATCCAGGGCAATCTTTGACGACAATCGGGGTCTTTTTAAGGGTCTTGGCCAAACGAACGATGGTGGCAATCGTATCATCGGAGGTCTCGGGACCGGGAATGACTTCCACCAAGGGCATCCGATTCACAGGGCTAAAAAAATGCATGCCGATAAAGCGATTGGGATTTTTGAAGCTTTTGGCCATTTCCGTGATCGATAAGGCTGACGTATTGGTCGCGACAATCGTATCCTTGGCCAACCGAGGCTCAAGATCCGCAAAGACTTTTTTCTTGAGGGTCATGTCTTCCAAAATGGCCTCGATGACGACTTCCAATTTATTAAAACCACTGTAATCCAGAGTCCCTGCGATGCGGTTCATCCCGAGGCTTTTTTGGGCGGGGGTTACACGGCGCTTTTTGGCATAAAATTTGGCCGCTGCGGCGTAGCCTTTCCCGATGGCCTCCCACTGGATATCCTTCAGACGCACGCTGATACCCGCCTCGCTCATGAGCCAGGCGATACCGCCGCCCATAAACCCGGCACCCAAGACCCCACCATGGCTGATCGAAAAGGCTGTCGCGTCAGTTTGAATACCGGTGTCTTTTTTGAGAGCTTCTTGGGAGAAAAAGAGTTGAATCAGATTTTTGCAAATATCCGTTCCCACCAATTTCGAGAATTGTTTGGCCTCATAATTGAGCCCGGAATTGAGGGATCTGAAATACCCGTATTTGATCGTTTGCAGGGCAATCAGCGGCGCTGGGTATTGGCCATGGGTCTTTTTGAGTAATTCGGATTTAGCCTTCGAGAATACCAAACGAGTCCCGATCCAAAAGCTGTCCAAAAGCCAGCCCCCTACCCCACCCAAGCGTCGACGTTTAACAATCTTTTTGGCTAATTTGGGGGTCAGGATCTGAGTTATAAAGTCATCGGTCCGGGCATTGAGAAAGTTTTTGGGGACGCATAAATCAAGGAGGCCTAATTTATAGGCTTTGACCCCGTCCACCGGCTTGCCTGACAAAATGAGCTCTAGGCTGCGGCTGAGGCCAATGAGTTTGGGGAGGCGTTGCGTGCCCCCAAATCCCGGGATGATCCCCAAATTGACTTCTGGGAGCCCAATCATAGTCTTAGGATTATCCGTGGCCACGCGATAGGTACAGGCCAAGGCCAATTCGCAGCCGCCACCAAGGGCTGCCCCGTCGATCTTAGCAATGGTCGGGAACGGCAATTTGGAGAGCTTGGTGAGCACCGCCTGCCCCGCCTTGGCTTTTTGCTCCCCGTCTTTGGGGTCTGTAATATCCTGAATCTCCGCGATATCTGCGCCAGCAATAAAGATATCCGGCTTTCCACTTTCCAGCACCAAGGCCTTCAGCGTTCCTTTTTTACCCACTTCCTCCAGAATCCCATTGAGTTCTTGGAGGACAGTGGAGGTCAATTTATTGACTTTTTCACCCTGGAGATTAAAGGTCAATGTGGCAATGTCATTTTGAATCTTGAGATTGAAATTAGATGTTTCTTTTTTAGCGGCCATGACTACGCCACCTCCACTAACAAGGACCCGCCTTGCCCACCCCCCACACAGAGGGTCGCCAATCCACGTTGAAGATTTCTATTTTTAAGCGCTTTTAGCAAAGATATCACGATCCGTGTTCCGGTCATTCCGACGGGGTGGCCCAAGGCAATGGCACCGCCATTGACATTCAGGCAGTCGGGATTGATGGCACCCAGGGCTTTGTCTTTTCCCAAGCAACGTTGTGAAAATGCGTCAGAGTCGAAGGCTTTGAGATTCGCCAACACTTGTACGGCAAAGGCTTCGTTAAGCTCCACCAAATCGATATCTTTCATGCTCATCCCTGTTTTGTCGATGAGCTTGGCAGTGGCATATATTGGCCCCAACCCCATGCGATGCGGCTCCAGCCCTGCATAGGCGTAGGCTTTTAAGTACCCCATTGGTGTTAATCCCATGGCCTTAGCCTTGGATTCTTTCATAAGAATCACCGCGGCAGCCCCGTCAGTTAGTGGACAGGAATTACCCACTGTCACAGTCCCATTTTTACGATCAAAATAGGGCTTCAATTTTTGCAGAGCGGCCAGGGTTTGGTTGGCACGCGGGCCTTCGTCGTCCATATGAAATTTCTCCAAATCTGGAAGTAAGGGCACTGGAATGGATTCCTGACGGAAGACGCCGGACTCAACCGCTTTGACCGCTTTTTGGTGGCTTTCAAGGGCATATTGGTCTTGTTCCAACCGATCAATTCCAAATTCCTTGGCTAAATTTTCAGCCGTAAGGCCCATAATCAACCCACAGACGGGGTCGGTCAGCCCATCGACCACTCCAATCACAGGTTCCAGGAAAGAGAGCCTAAAGCTCGACAACACCGCTAATTTTTGGGTGAGGGTCTTCGCTTTCCACATGGCTTCAAAAAACCGGGTCATTTTTTTGCTGTAAAGGAGTGGGATATTGGACATGGATTCCGTCCCCCCTGCAAGAATAATCTCAGCATCGCCAGCAAGGATCTTCTGGGCACCGGAGGTAATCGATTCAAATCCAGAGGCACAATTGCGGTGCACAGTGTAGGCGGGTGTTGAAGTGGGTAACCCGGCTTTGAGTGCCACGACCCTTGCGATGTTAGCCGCATTGGAGGGCTGGGCGACGTTCCCTAAAATCACCTCATCAATGTCTTCAAATTTAAGGCCAGAGCGATATACGACTTCTCTCACGGCCAATGCCCCTAATTCATCCGCAGGGATATCTCGCAGGATCCCGCCCGCTTTCCCCATGGTTGTTCTCAAACCGTCAATAATGGCTATTCTTTCACTATCCATAGCTTTGGCTTTCATTCGTCTTTTCCTTTTTCGTACATGGCAGCAATGGCCTTTTGGTATTTTTCGAGGATCACCTTGCGTTTGAGCTTCAAAGTCGGTGTCATTTCACCGGATTCTTGAGAAAACTCATGCGGCAACAGTGTCATCCGTTTCACTTTTTCAAAATTGGCCACATCCCCCAAGGCTTTTTGAACCAGCTCATCAAAAAAAGCTTTTACTTTTTCTTGGTCAATGAATGTGTCTTCTTTTCCGGGTTCGTAGGCCAGGTTTAACTGCTTGGCGACCCCTGGAAAATTAGGGACCAGCAACCCGGTCAAATAATTTTTCTGCTCCCCGATCACCATAAACTGGGCTACCAAATGCGAGGCCAAGATCTTTTTTTCAATTACTTGCGGGGCCACTTTTTTCCCATTTGAGAGGACCATCAATTCTTTTTTCCGGTCGATAATTGTGATAAACCCCTCGTCATCAATCCCGGCAATATCTCCGGTATGACACCACCCGTCAGATTCCAGAAGATCCGCGTTCCATTCTGGGTGCCCCCAATAGCCTTGGCTCACATTGGGGCCCCGGGTCAAGAGCTCTTGATCGTCGCTGAGCCGCACTTCTTGGCTCGGCAATACTTTCCCCACCGTCCCCAAT
>JAHFCZ010000005.1 GCA_023249285.1 bacterium
ATGCATAGAGATGCTGGTCTTCAAGGGGCTTTTGATCGATGCACAGCCGCCCGTCTTGCGGGACCAAAAGCCCCATCAGAATATCGGCTAGCGTGGACTTCCCGGCCCCGGAATGTCCAACAATGGCCGTAGTGGTATTTTTGGGGATCTGGCAGGTGACATTGATCAAGGCGGTGGTTTCTTGGAAATGGAGGCTGACGTTTTCCAAACTCACCATTGCTGAGAACTGGATCGGCTCTTGGCGCAATTCCTCGCAATGCTGACCAAATTCTCGGAGCATGTCTTGGGCCTCGGTATAGACGGGGACGATATTAAGGACGCGTAAATAACTCTGTTGCAGGCTAGACAACCTGGGCATTAATCGCGAAAAAATGATCAGCAAGGCCAGCATAGTCACCATGGGGATCTGCAAAAAGACAATCGAGACCCCAAAAAGAGCTGCAAAAATGACCGAGGATCCCACGCGGACTTGGAGACGAATCCGACCTTGATGACGCCCAAAAATCACTTGATTTTCTTGGGCCTCTCGATTGATCGCTTCAAACTTGTCCATATAGGCCGCCACATGATTATAGCTTTTGGCGAGCTTGAGGCCATCTAGAAACTGACTGAGCTGGACTTGAAGTGCCCGACCAATGTTGAAATTGAGTTTCCCCAGATGCAATGCTTGGTGTTTTCGGGTATACGAAAACAGGATCAGAGCCGCCGCCCCCGCCATCAGGGTGAGTGGTGGGGAGAGGATGAGCGAGAACACGATATAGGCCGCAATCACAATGCATTCCGAGATCATTTGGAGGCAGTAGGTGGTCAGTGCAGAAATTTGGCCCATCCCCGCACAAATCATGTGGTGGGCGTGTTCAATTTTTTGGCGAAGAAGGAATGACCATTTGGCCCTTGCGACACAGGTATTGAGGTCTTGTTGCAGTTTGAATAGGAAATTCTGGCGCAACTGGACCTGAAGGATGCCCTGCCCGTACTCAATGAGGCTCACCATGGCGGTCATGATGATAAAAGCCCCCAACGTGACAACCAGCGGGATTTGCGTATTTACGTGAGGCAAGAAGCTGACCACGCGTCCAATTAATCCCTGATTTTGACCTTGTGGAAGCCACCCGGCATAGTGCAGGAGCGGCACTAGGAGTAAGAGCCCTGCCCCCGCCAAGGTGGTGTTGAGGATCATCACCGCAACGCCAAGGTAAAATTGGATGGGGTTAAACGCAATCAGCGCTTTTAAATAGATCCTGAAGTGGTGAAGCGGAGTCATGTCCATTTTTGTAAGAGACTTACGCTCGCCACCCGCCAAAAACCCCAACGTGGGTTGGCCAGTCGGAGCGTAACCGCGCGTTCAGATTTCATCAACATTTTTTGGAGATATTCCCATTTTTGAGCCCAGGTTTTCAGGAGGAGTTGGTGGTAGAAAAAGTAGGTGTAGGCATGGGTATTGTGGTCCTCGTCAGGGTGGGTGGAATACCGCCTCCAAATGCGATTAATATGTCGGACTCGGAACCGGATCCAAAGGGCGTCCCAAACTCCCACCCGTCGGGACAATTTTTGAGGTAAAATAGGCTTGATTTTTAAAAATTTTTCCAACATGTACTGTGCCTCCAGCACGCTTCGGGCAAGGTTTCTCTCCCGCATTAAGGCGTCGATTTTCTCCCAATCAAGTGGCACTTTCTGAACAAACTGGGCGATATCCACTAACCAAGCGATGCGTTGCCAACAATGCTTTGCCCCATGGAAGCACAGATACAGAAAGTAAGCCTCCGGCTGGGGGATCGGGATTTCCTCGACCTGGGTGAACGGTATTAAGGGGATTGGGTTGACTTCATGGACCTGGGAATGGAGCTCGATCACGTGGTGATGGTCGGGATGTACATAACTAAAATCGACGGTGGGGGGGAGCTTTTGGGCCGCCATCCTGCGATATATGTCGCTCTGTGGCTGATACCCGAGGCTCAGAAGTGCGTCGTGGGCCTCCCAAAAGTGGTCCTGGGCTACCAACAGATCAATATCTCGGGAAAAGCGCCTGAAGACCTCGCCATATAACAAGGTGTTGAGCGGGGTCCCTTTGAGAAATACAACGGGGATTTGTCGGGCTTTGAAAGTGTCGCTGACCGTATGGGTTAAAGCCTTCAAGGCCAATGTTGCATAGACATTGCGGTCCCGTACCTGTTTGGCTTGTTGTGCGATGGGATGGCCCGCACCCAACTGTGCGATCACCGTATCCGTGAGTAGTAAATGGAGGCGATGCCGCGTCATAAGCGTCTGAAAACGTTGGGGACTCAGGGCCGCACACTGGCTGGCTGTGAGCGGCATCGGGGGATTCCCTGTCACCGCTGCGCGAATCCAATCCAAGAGGAGGGCCCATTCTTGATGGCGGGAGGGCCGAACTGCTTCCTTGGCATAGGTCCCAACCACACCGTAGGTCACATGCCGATGCAGGCCCACTGCCCAGCGCGGGCCGCAGCGTAGCCAGGCATGGGCTGCAAAAGACCCTGGGGGCTTATTTTGGCCTTCTGGGGTTTTTTCGGCGCGGATCATGCCTACGTACAGGGTGGTATCTAGGCCTCGTTTATTGAGCATGCTCTGGGCAGCCAACGCTTTGTCGAGACAGAGGCTTTTCCAAGGCACGCACCGACTCACAAAGGCAATCACCGATTGCACCAAGGCCACGTGATCTTGTTCGGTGTCTGTGAGGGGTGTTTTGAGGGTTTCAGCCTGTTCAATCCCCCACTTGGACCGCCATTTTGGAAAGGGAACCCAGACAATTAGAAAGCGCCACCACGCCAGCCAGAAGAGACCCTCCAGACAAGGCCAGGCATAGCGCTTAATTTTTTTCGTCGGCAACAGAGATGAGTTTATTTTCGGTCAACTGTAAAATAAAAGGGGCGATATCTTGGCTGCATTGCTCGGGCGTAATGTCATACACTGCAACTAGCTTTTCAACGAGGGCTTCTTGGGTGAGGGGCTGCTCTAAGAGTTCCCAAATTTTACGGGCGACGGGATTGAGCCCAAAATAGCGCCCTTGGTCACTATCCATCATGACTAAATCGTCATCAATCTGGGTCCCAATGACGGTGGTATTACGTATAAAAGTAGGCATAAAAGGCCCTCTGGGGGAATGATGGAATATCATAACTCATGGAGCCTAGGGTTTCAACTTTCAGGTCATAATTCTGATCTTTCTATGGGGCTAGATCAGATATAACCTCACGGTAGGTGGGTTCCCAGCCTTCTAAAAGATGGTTATGCCATAAAAATACAAAAATACCCTTATATTTTTTAATCTTATTTTTATACTTATGAAATGTTTTTCTGACCTCATTAGGACCCTGTTGTCGGTAGTTTATGAGCGTATGCTCCATTAGAACTAGGGGATATTCTAGCAACCGCAATGTTTTTTGAGTTACAACATTGAAGGGATGGAAGGCAACGCAAGTTCCACATCGAAATCCTTCACAATCTGCGTACCCCAAAGATGAGTCAATACTCATTCCAGAGTCTTCCCAAAGCTGCCAGGTGTCAGGTATTGAGAATCGCAGAAAATGTTGCCTACCCTCACGGATAGGTCCGCTCACTACATTTTGGAGTGCCGTAAGCTCAGCATTCCATAGAGAGGGTTGATTAAATGAATCAAAACTAGGATGGAATCCGATAATATGCCCGCGTTTTTGAATCTGACGGATAAGCGTTTTGAGAGAAGGATCTTGAATGTCAAAATAATAATCGTACTCATGGTGTCCACCGCTCATGAAATAAAAATGTGATTTCAAGCCATAACGTTCCGACTGGAGCATTAGAAAATCAAAATAATTGGGTGAAAAAATCCTTTGTATTGCTTGCCGAAGGCGACGGCGCTTGATGATATCTCCGACGCACTTGCGGAATCGAGAGCGAAATCCAAAACCAACAAAGGGGACATCTACATCATGGGTGACCATCACTTGATAAGATTGGTCTTTTCGAGGATGAGTTATTCCCAGATGGACCAACATCGCCCAAAGCATTTCAGTATATTCATTCACAATAGGCCGATCCAAAAATCCTTTTTTGTAGGCCAAAGAAGCTGTAGCTGGAAATCGATTGAGATCATCACGGGTTGGCAAAACGGCTTCTTCCCATCGCGTCAGCATAAAAAAAACAGAAGCAACTAGATCTATCCCACAGTAAAGTCCCTCCTCCCGCCACTCCATTTTATCGTTACCATACAAAATAGGAATATCTTCCTCTGGAATAAAAGGGAGTTGAGCGAAAGATACCTCAGTAGGGATGGCTTTTGGCACCAAGTAGCCATTGGTATTTTTTGAAAAAAAAACATCTGGGAAAATAAGGGTCTTTCCGTTTTCTAAAAGGAGGTGATAGGCATCCTCCAGGTGATAAGAAAGCGAAAATTCGACTCCCAAAAAATCAGTTAAAAGAGTACGCCAAACGTAGACTTTTTCAGGCGAAAATAGTGGATTTATACAAAGCGTAATCACGCGTACACTAGCGGCCACACTCGTCTTAAAAGGGGCTTAATCGTTTTCAGGAATTGTCGAATCGGAGCAAGATTAAGTACAATATAAAGTATTTTGGCTAGCCAAAGTGGAAGATTGGCAATGGGGTAGATATACCCCCAATAGAGACATTTTTTTTGGCCGAAAAGACGCCTTAGTCGGGCTTGCAAAAAAGAATTCATTTTAAAGCCAGATACTTTATGCAGCAGCGTCTGGGCCAGGAAATTTTTCAAGTATCCCCGAGTCATTGTTTGGAGTAATGCAACGGGAACCACTGTTGTCGCATCCTGAGCGCAAATAGAATAGACATCCAAAGAACCGCTAAAAATCTCAAAAAGCATTTGACCACTGCAGTTCTTCCAAGAATCATCGGGAATACGACAGACAATATAGTTAGGGTTGGCAACCACATAGGCATTTCCTTCAGAGAAATTCCGAAGCCAGATCCCAACCTGCACATAATGAGATCCTAGAAAATCCTCAATAGGGGTTTGCGTGAAATAACGCCGCCGCATCACTGTGGCCGGCAAAAAGCTAGGTGCCCGATCAAGTACAGAGAAGTAGTCTGCCGCCGTATTAAAATAAAAGTCTTCTTGCAGAGACAGCTGTGGTGGCGCGATTTCTTGAGAAAGATCCCCATTTAAATGCTGGTAATTAAAATAGATGAAATTAGTTTTAGGGAATTGATTTAAAATATCAAAGAATTTTTGGAAGGTCCCGGGTCTGAAGATGTCATCTTGGCCACTGAGCCAAATATACTCCCCTTGAGCATGGACTGTTGATTGGACAAAATTACGATCCATTCCGAGATTTTTTTTGTTTTGATATGCATGGATAAAGGGGTGCCGAGCCGCATACTCTTGCGCGATTGCAAAGGTAGTATCCTTGGATCGGTCATCGCACAAAATAATTTCAATGTCAGGTCTCATTTGAGAGACTAAGCTGTCTAAAAACTCAGGCAAAAATGAGGCTCCGTTATAAATCGGAACACATATAGAAAGTTTCATGAGGCTATCCTTTTTTCAAAATTAAGCTGATGGATCAATTTAAACCAGTCATTCTTTTTCAGAAGTTCCTCGTAAGTTCCGCTGGCTGCAATATGACCAGCCTCCATCAGAAACAACTTATCGCAGTGTTTCACGGTACTCAATCGATGGGCAATGATCACAAGGGTTTTGGATCGACCCAATTCCACAATAGCCTCTGATACCGCGGATTCTGTTTCGGCATCCAATGCACTCGTTGCTTCATCAAACACCAAGACTTCAGGATTGTGATACAACGCCCTTGCAATGCCAATTCTTTGGCGTTGCCCACCGGATAATTTGACCCCTTTGTCTCCCACCACCGTCTCAATGCCTTGCGGAAGTTTTTGAATCCACGAAGACAGCTGTGCGGCCTGAAGAACCTCCTGTATCCGAGAGGATGAAATGTGATCTTCAGGGATTCCAAACGCAATATTTTTCTCAATTGTATCATCCAGCAGGTAGATAGACTGAGGAACATAGCCGATCAATTGATGCCAGGCCGGGAGGTTGTCTTGAATAGAGACTCCATCAACATAAATCCCCCCCCGCTGAGGATTGAGCACCCCTAACAGCACATCTATCAAGGTTGTTTTTCCTGCCCCAGAACTACCCACAATCCCAACGGTACTAGATTTGGCAATCTCAAAAGAGAGCTCGTGAAGGGCATATTCATCTCGAGAAGGGTACATAAAGGAAAGATCGGCAACCTTAATTTGAGTAGAAAATGTGAGGGGAGCTAGTAGAGGGGGAGGGGGCGTACTCTCAGCGTAAGTGCTCATTTCTGTGAACAAGGTTTCTAGAGAAATGAGTGTCATCCGCATTTGAGTCACGCCAGCTGTCATCGTGTTCACTAAAGGAAGGACTCTGATCAAAGATAAAATATATAAACTGAGCGTAGGCAAGATCAGCTCAAGGTGACCCCCTGAGAGCATAAATGTCGAGATAAAAGCTGCGAATGCAATCACAAAAAATAATTCTAGCCCTAATTTTGGAATTAATTGATATTCTTGTAACGTCACCGCAATCCGTCGATACCGGTCTGCAATGGTGTTAAATCGCGAGAGGAAAAAAGCGCGACGCTCTAGGATCACGACTTCTTTAAAGGCGCCTAAACTCTCCTGAATACATTTATACATATCCACCAGAATTCTATCTTGCTCCTGACCGATTGCATGCGCCTTTTTCTTAGTAGCCGCTAAGTAAAGCGTCACAAAAATAGAAATCCCGAGGGAAATACTTAAAGTGGCCACAAGATTGTTAAATAACAGGAGTCCAAAAATGAAAGAAAAAAGAAAAAAACTTGAGATCACGCCCAGTAAATTTTGCAAGAATATCAACACAAAATTATTAATTTGCCCCGTGCACTGGTGGATCAAAAAAGCGGTGTTTCTCTCCATAAAATGCTCGTAAGGCATCCCCAAATATAGTTTGAGTAAGCGCATTCCCAATGCACCCCGAAGCGTATGAAGGACAGACGCCTGAAACTTTTGAGTAAAAAATAAGATCACATTTTTGATTAAGAATACCCCCACCACCATAGCGCTCATGCCGACTACTGCCTGGGCCTGGGTATGGATATGAGCAATATGAGAGAGCCAGATCAAGGCAGAATAGCGGGTCATAAAATGAGGATCCAGCACAACACCAAGAAGCGGAAAAATAATGCCGATGCCCAGCATTTCAAGAAAAGAAGTCCCCACAATAAGTGCAGTTAAAAGGGCTATTTTAAATCGATTTCCTCTCCCCAAGATGAAGCTCAGTTTGAGAAAGAGATGACGTATACGAATCATAAAATTGAGGGTGTCCCAGGGAGAGAAAAAAGTTGTCGATTAAGCTTGATGCATTTTTCTAGAACATAGCGACTATTGACGAAAACCGATACAAGAAAGATCAAGAGCGTAATCCGAGTAGAATAAGATCCAAAGGCCGCAGGGATTAACAGAAAAACGGTATGCCCATGGATCAAAAAAATACAGGGCATGATCCATTGTTTGAATTTTTTTAGAGGCGATAGTGGCGCGGTTGGAGCCGCACTAGGTGTGGGGGTGTCAAGCTCAGGGAATTTGGAGAATAACTGCAGCTCCAATGTAGTTGATTTTTCGCTTAAAACAGCGTAAAAAAGAAAAAAAGTTGAAGATAAAAATGCTAGAATTTGAATATCAATGCTCGGGTATTTAATACTAATAGCTAGAAAAAACAACAATAACTTAATGTGATCGGTCATATGATCGTAAAAAGCCCCGTTTGGCGTAGATTGATGGGTCAGACGCGCGATCATGCCATCACACATATCGCAAGACAGTGCCAAACTCCAAAATACAGCAAAGATCCAGGGGGAAACAGGTAACAACAAAAAGAATAGTCCGACGAGTGCTAAAAAATTGGAGAGGGTAGTCGCTTGATTGGGGGTTATTTTGAGCCGCATTAAAAGGTGCATCAACGGGATGCTTAAAATATAGAGAGCTCGCATCATTGGGATCTGATGGGTGAAGTGATTAAATACCGAAAAATAGGTAGAAAAACGGTGGCGTAAAGAAGCTAGCATGCGGTTCTCAACACCTCAAACAACGTGTCCATTGGCACTATCCCATTCTTGATTCGGTTGTTTTGAAACACAGACCTGCATAACTCGGGGAAATCATCCTGAGGGAGATAGGTCCATAATAAATGAGATACGCCGATGGTATCAAAAAATGCTTTGATTTTCTCCGATGGATTTTGCCCAAATATTTCGTTTAAAGCGGCATCCACAGGTTCCGAAATGCCCTGTGCAACGTAAGCGATATGTGGAAGTGAAAAACTGCAAGCAATCCCGTGTGCAACCCCATATTTTGCGGTTAAATAATACGAAATGGCATGAGCAACCGCGGTTTGTGTGTTAGAAAATGCAAGCCCCGCGTATACGGTTGCAAGCATCATCTGATCCCGACACTGTTGATTATCTAGATCGGAAAGGAGGTCCGGCAAAGTAGCCAGTATTAGTTTAGCACCTTGAATTGCAAAAGCTGTTGAGATGGGATTTGCTTGAATATTCCAGATAGATTCTAAGCAATGAGACAGCGCATCAAGACCCGTTTGGAGGGTCAATTGGCGTGGAAGAGAGTGTGTTAATTCAGGATCATAAATACACGCTTCTGGCCATAAATCAGGTAAATGGAGTGAAAATTTCTGTTTGAGGTCCATGTCCCATATCGTCGCCCAAGGCGTTAACTCACTCGAAGTTCCTGCCGTGGTTGGCACGCAGATCAATGGGGTGGTGGTATAATGCAAGTGTGATATTTCCCCCAAGATATATTGGGAAATCAGTGAGAAATGAGGTGCATCTACCGAGAACACCTTCGCGCTATCCATCACACTCCCCCCCCCAATGGCTAAAATAACGTCAAATTGCGAGCGATCCAAACGGGTATAAATGGCGGCCATTTGCGACAACGTAGGATTAGGTGAAATATCAGAGACCACGGCTACTGGCCATATGGCGGCTGCATTTAATTTATCAACCAATCCTCGCTCAACAAAGCCAGCTGAAGTTATGATAAGCACACGCCGGCCCCTAACCCATTCAGCTAAGCGTTGAAAATACCCTCGTCCAAAATAAATCTGCACTGGAATTTGATAAGAAAAATTAGTGACCGAAGAGTTGTTGCGCACGCTCATAATCCTTAAGAAAATCGATTTCAACCCATCGAGCACCGTTAGTAGAGATACAATAGATTTTCGAATAAGCGGCAAGTTTTGTAAAGGCATCCGTATCGTAATACATGAGGCTATCATTGCTGAGGGTCGTTTCAATGACCGAAAACAAGCGGACAGGGTCTCGACAGCAAGCAATGCCGATCCATTCCCCGTCAGCATGGGCCACTTCTTTACTGGACTCGATCAAAAAATGGCCCTTCGTTTTGACCTTCATCGCTTCAGCATCCGTAGGTCCAAAGTCCGTTGTCAACACCAGGTCATCTTGTCCTGTATCAAAATGAGCTAAAGTTTCCTCTAAAATAACCGAGTCATAAATAATATCCCCGTGGAGATAGATGAAAGAATCAGATCCTACAAAATCTCTCGCAACCCAAAGTGAACCCATATTGTTACAGTGGGAAAAGAAAGGATTGGGAAGGTAAGTAATTTGATCCCCCAAAGCTGCTTTGATTAAGTCCTGTTTATACCCTGTAACAATAGCAATCTGGGAAATACCTTGCTGGCGAAGCAAGGTAATTGAGCGGGCCAATAGGGTTGTTCCGGCAATTGGCAAGAGTCCCTTCGGCTGGGTAAGGGTCAAGGGGTAAAGCCGGCTTGAAAGTCCAGCTGCTACAATAACCGCTTTTTTAATCGACATGGGTCAAAAATCTACAAAGTCGCTCTTTAACTTGATAAGGCTTACTCTTGGGGCGACCTAGGGTGGAGATAGAGCCCTTGGCAATTTTTAGAACCAAACAGGTCAGCTGTGGAAAGCTAAACCACTGCAGAATTTCATCAGTAAGCGCTTCCAGTGTAGAGACTCCCACACAACGGGGATAGCCAACAGCCGCTCCAATCTGGGTGAAATTTACATTATGAGATACCGTAAACTGCCCACCCGTCGAATCATGTGTATTATTATCCAGCACTATATGGAGTAAATTTGGGGGATGGTAGGCCGCATTTGTTGCCATCACACCCAAGCGCATTAACAAGGCGCCATCCCCATCAATAGTAATGACTTGGCACGTGGGCTTGCTCATCGCAATGCCCATTCCGACTGCACTCACACAGCCCATCGAGCCTACCATATACAAATGCTGTTCAGAATCTTCTATCGTATAAAGTTCCCGCCCGGTCTTCCCCGTGGTGGCTACGATCACGGTAGACTTGGTTTTAAGCTGATTAATACATGTTAGAGAGTCATACCTGGTGGGGAACGCATCCGGAGCTGATGAGTGAAAAATAGTCGTTGAGAGTGCTTGAGGCAGGGATTGGGCTTGCAAGGTGGTTTTTAAAAAGGTGTCCTTTTTTACGACGAAAAAGAAGGGTGTATTTTGATCCAAAACTGCACACGCCCGGTCCAATTGATCCGCAATTTCTTCCATAGACAGGGATAGAAACTCCCATTTAACCTGCATTAAATCCAGCATTTGAGGGGTAATCTGGCCCATCAGTTCATGCTGGGGCTCATCCGAAATTCCTGGCTCCCCGCGAAAACTCACGAATCCTAAAACGGGGATTCGAAAATTATAATTTAAAGAAGTAAGCGGGGAGACGGCATTTGTAAGTCCTGAGTTTTGCATCAAGACCACCGTTTTTTTGCCCCCAATGTGAGCGCCTGCTGCCAAGGCAACCGCATCCCCCTCGTTAGTCGCCATAACATACATCCCATTATTGAGTGTGTCATTAATCAATGGCTCAAGGTGAGAACAGGGAACTCCCGTAAAAAAATTAAACCCACGCTCCCGTAATGCTATCCCAAAAAGCGCTGTATCAATCATGCAAGATTGCCTGCGAGCTGGAGATCCATAATGGTATCAATATCCATCCATCCACCCTTCACATATCGAACAGCAACGGGGGAATGGGGGATGATTTCCATTAATAAATCTTGCATGCGAAGACGTGAAAAATCTGGACGCCGGGACAGCTCCTCCAGAACCATTGATACAATTTCAGCTCCCTTGGGAGAGAGTTTCCACAAGCCGATAAATTCACCACAGTAGCCCATCGCGGGGAATTGGTGGGTAACCTGAATTAATTCTGCGCTACCCAAGAAAAAGTTTTTGGAATTTTCACGCGAGGCGACCACGTAATCAGCATACCCTGATTTCTGACCGCTATCCGAGTCGACGACAATCGTAATATCATTTTGATCAATTAAGAGTTCGTGCAAAATATAGGGCTTAAAGACAATATCTCCATAGCTAATTAACGTATCAGAAGTGATTCGTTTTTTAGCTAAAAATAATGAGGCGACTTCTTGAGTCGTAGAAAAGTCATCATTGTCGAGAGTAGAGATATTAGGAAGTCTAATTTTGTCTTTAGCAAAGCCCCGCACGACAGTAATCATTTTGATGCCGGCCTGATTCATTTCCTGAATTTGGGTTTCTAAGATTGATTTGCCATGAATTTGTAAAAGCGTTTTTGGAATATCAGTCGTCAACGTGCCCAATTCTTTACCCTGAGAGGCGGCTAAAATTAAAGCCTGAATTTGTTTGCCAGAAGTGGGGAGGTATCGTTTTTCAGCATCTTTAAGTTCATCGGCGCTTTGGAGTCGAAATACTTCTGCCACACTGACGATTGTGCCCTCAACATTGATCAGAGATTCGTCCTGAAAGATCGTCCTAGAGGTCTCTTGGATGGCTTTAATCGATGCACGAATATTATGATTAGCCCAAATAGCCACGCTAATCCCTTGCTGTCTGAAATAATCGGTCGGGGTGGAATAGTATTTGGTAGGCACAATGATAATTGGAATACGCTTATCCCACTGAGACATAAAAAGATCTATATCGCTGGGGTCAGATTTTTTACTATGGACTAATAAGGCATCTGCGCCTGCTTCAGCGTAGGCGTACGCACGTCGCAAAGCCTCATCAACACCCCATCCAGCGATAAAGGCTTCGAGTCTAGCCACCACACAAAAATCAGCCTCTTTCTGATGGTCTTTAGCCGCTTTGATTTTTCCACAAAACTCATTCATATCGGCCAGAGGCTGAGATTCACCCAAAATAAACGAATTGGTTTTTGGGAATAGTTTGTCTTCCAAACATACCCCCGCCACACCACGTTGTTCAAGTTTGTGGATTAAACGACGGACATTATTAAAATTGCCATACCCAGTATCTCCGTCCAGCAAAATCGGGATTGAGGTTGCGTCACACATAAATTCCACGACGTCCAAGACTTGAGTCCAAGAGGCTTCATTGTTGTCACGAACGCCCAAGGAGGCCGAAATAGAAAGTCCGCTGGCCCATATCCCTTTGAATCCAGATTCCTCCACAATTTTGGCAGACAAGCCACTATGCGCTTCCATCAGGAACTCTAGTGAATCAGACGTAATCAAATGGCGAAGTTGCTTGGCCTTAGAAAGAGTCATATCAGAATTTTACCTTATTTTTGGGCCGGGGGCCATGTTGACATCCAAGAATTTCAACAACAATTGGATCATTTTTTCTGGGGCTCCTAAGTTAGTCGACAAAAATATATGCCGTGCTCTCTGAACATCTGGCCTCTGCCACCAGGATAGAGGATCCTCTATAATGGATTCCAAAAATTGGGCTGCGCCCTTGGAATCCGTGTGACAAATCCCCACTTTGATTAATTCATCATAGAAATCTATATATTCAGGAGCCAGTTGATATGCAGCTTTATCGAAAAAAAAGAGCATCGGAATATTCATCGCCAATGTTTCTAGGTAAGAGGTTGAGATATAGGTAGAAACAACTATTTTGCTTCGACACATCATTTTTTTACAAGATTGAGAGAAATCATCTTGTTTCAACCGGGACAGTGCCCCCCCTAAATAGCGGTCCAAGTCATACTTCATCCATCCTTGAGCACAATGGGGAGGATAGTCTCGATACAAGATCCTAGAAATCGTGTTGCTTGAAAGGGTCTCAAAAAAATCTTTATGAAACTGGATATGACGAATAGCATCCTCCCCATTTATTCCATACGACCCCGAATAGAAATCTCGCTTTACAAGTCCTGGGGCCCCAATAACGAGCACTTCGATATCTTGGGGAACATTTTCTTGAATTTCTAAGCCAAAAAGAGAAGCCCCACCCACAAGATTTTGGAATTTGGGGTCTGACCATCCCATAGATACAAAAATATCCGATAATTTTGCAATAAGTGGATTATGGTTACCCAAGAATTGGTGAGAGAGGTAATTATGCTCGTTACAAATGTGAATGATACCGCGCTTCTGGGCAATTACAATTGCACAACTGATCTCAGAAGAAGTAATCCAGGCTTCGGATACTAGATGAGTTAAGGATGGGTAGTGGTCCCAATACTGGGAAAATATTTCTTCCATTTGCTCAAATGCTTCTAGCAACGTTATCGGCCATAAGTATTTCAACAACGCTCCCATAAATTGATCCATTCTATCGCCTTTTGCTAATTCCGGAATTTCTCTCCAGACCATGTTTGGAGGAAGAAGTATTTCATACGGAGGGATAGTGATCGATTGAATTTTTCCCTTACTTTTCTCGCTTAATTCCATCAAATATTGGGAGTGAAAATAAGCATAAAACACACCCAATTTTGGAGCTGCAAATTTTTCATAATATTTCATGCGAAAGAACCCCATGGAGAATTTTCTTCTCAGCTTTTGCAACCAAGTAGAAGAAGATTTTGGCGGAGGATCTAGCAGGGTTGGCGGTGGCTGTGTCGCCCAAAAGAGTGGCCAGCCAGCTTCAGGATAAAACTGCTCTATATAGATGCTCAAGAGTTGTTCCTGCCCGAGCTCATCGTGTTGAAGAAAACGAGTCGCTTCTTCCAAACTCTTGGGAATCACAAAAGCTTTTGGGTCTAATCGCTCGCCATACTGGTTTGCGATCTTGATATTTTCCTCAAAAATACAGAACGCCTCATAGGCAAGTGTCACCAATCGTTTAAAACTAAGACACATGCATTTTTGCCAAAAATGAACGGGATAATTTTTCCCTAAGGTATGATTAAGCCAGCGGGATAAAATTTCCACATACCGATTATATCGGGAATCTAGTTGATTCTGAAAATCAGCCAGATCTGATGGGGTTTGTCTTAAAAAATGAGCTACGCGAACCCGTTTCCCAAAGAATAAGTCCTTATCATGTAGGTAAGGCTCCAAAAGTAAAAACTCGGACCCGAATTTCGATCTAATCCCAGCCCTCATTGCCGAAGGGATGACTACCTCGCGTGGAGCAGTGGATCCGACCATAGCTATGTCAATTTTCGAAAGGTGATGCGGATATGGTTGCTTAAGTGATTTTTATCCAGTGACGCTTGCAAGTAAGGGATCATCTCTTTCAAATTCTCATTATAATCGATTTTATCCTCGTACGATTTCATCGATAAATAATCCATGACATCCCATCCATAGTAATCAATGTTAACTACCTCAAACCCACTTTTCTTTGCCAAAAATTCAGCAGATTTTGCATCAAAAAAGCCGAGGTGTTCAAATGGCAATAGCGTATTTTGCAGGCCTTCCTGGAGAAGAAAGGCAAGAGAATGGACGTGGGGGGTATACGCAACAATGTACCCTTTTGAATTTAATTTTTGATAGGCCTCTTGAAAAAATGCGATCGGATCAGCCAAGTGCTCCAATACATCAAACATAGTCATGACATCCGAGTGAAATGTAAGTTCTTCCAATCTCTTTTTCTCAACATTTAAGCCGTTGTTTTGGCACAGTTTTACCAGAAAGTCCGTCAATTCTATACCTAAAGCGTTGACTCCTGAGTCCTTTGCACATTGTATAAAATAACCGGGGCCACATCCAATATCTAATAACGTTGCTTTTGTCCAATCTATTGGAGCCATCTTTTGAACATATTTTAACCGTTCAGAACCAAATTTTTCTTTTCGATATGCGTAGGTTTCCAAGATTTCTCTCTTCAATGTTTCTTCATACAATGCATTGTCATACATCGCGATATTTTGATCATTTTCTATTGAAATGTTAGGAAAAACCAACCCACAATTATGACATTCATACAAGGGGTACCCCTTGTATTCTAAAAATAATTTAGATTCACTTTCTTTACACAAAATACATTTGACCTGATCACGACGTTTGACCAAGCTGATGCGTTGTGGCCACATCTCCGCACGCTCTCTCAACATTTCTGCAAAAAAATTTTTGCTCCGCAATTTCGACGGATCAATTGAAAATAGAGTGTATCCTTGAAAAATATCTCTCAATCGCTGGACCTTTTTAGACAGACTTAGTTAATTTTTGAGCGGTAAATACCTCTTCGTAAAATTCACGAGGAGAAACCCCATGCTTGAAAGCGATTTCGGGAGCATAAAACGTGGGATTTGAGATGTCATGGTACATCCCAACAAGGCTAAATCGGGTTTCTTTTGAAGAATTCTGACCACTTCGATGAAATAGACGACTGCTAAAAATTAAAAGTTGCCCCAACTGCATTTCACAAGAAATCTGGGGGTATTTTTCCACTAGCCTGTCCTCGACGATAATCTGGGTGGCCCTTCCCGGTATTTCATTCCACGACTGATCAGCAATCCCTTCTTTTTGGCTCCCGGGACAAACCTCTATGGTCCCGTTTTGGATCGTCGTGTTCCGGATGAGTGGAGCCCAGGTTTGCAAGAAATTACTTTTTGGTATGGTGTAAAATACCTCTTGGTGCCAGCCATAGGTCCGTCGGGTGTCAGAGGGCATATCAATTCGACACCTACAGGTGTAGGTGTATAGTGGATTACTGGACTCCTTTTCAAGCAAGCCATTGATCACATCGGAAGTTTCTTTCTTGGAAATGATTCTTAAAAATTCTGGGATCTGAGCCGTGGTGTCATAAATTTGTGCTACATATTTATGGTCAACTGATTCGATTTCAAATAATGTTTGATCAAAAATGGCCCCGAGTTCTTGAGGTACAGTTATCCTTTTTGCGGTTTCAGAATAGATACGCTCGACAGTAGATCGGATAATATCTGCATAAGCCAGGGTAAAATCGTTTAATTCTGTTTTTGAGTAAAAATTATCGATGATGAGGTATCCATTTTTCTCAAAAAAGGATTTCTGATCCGAAGTAACTTGCATAAGCACTCTCCACACATTTCCTGAAAGATACCCCTGAATATATCAGTCCTTTAGGTGTTTTGCAAAAGCAAGTGCTCTCAATTATAATCTCCATTGAGGTAAATTATGTCCCCCCACCCCTTTAATGTAGGCCCTTTTCAGGTTGGCCCTGATTATGAACCATTGGTGATAGCTGAAATCGGAATCAACCATGAAGGTTCTTTTTCCAAAGCTATCCAAATGATTGATGATGCGACGCAGGCGGGCTGTCAGTGTGTCAAATTTCAATCGCATGTTATCGATGACGAGATGATCCCGAATAACGTCATTCCAGGCAATGCAACCGAGTCCATTTGGTCCATTATGGATCGATGCAAATTTTCTGAAAGTGAAGAAATTGCACTCAAAAAATATTCGGAAGACAAGGGGCTCCTTTTTTTGTCCACTCCATTTTCAAGGGCAGCGGCAGATCGCTTGCACAAAATGGACATGGCTGCCTACAAAATTGGTTCAGGAGAATGCAACAACTACCCTCTGATTAAGCATATTGCCGGATTTGGAAAGCCCGTAATTTTGAGCACTGGAATGAACGACATTGTGTCTGTGGCACCTTCTGTGGAGATTTTGCGTGCCGCCAAGGTCCCCTTTGCACTGATGCATTGTACCTCTATGTACCCAACGCCCTATACCAAGGTCCGACTGGGAGCCCTTGCAGATCTACAAACTGCCTTTCCTGACGCTGTCTTGGGACTCAGCGATCATTCTCTGGGAAATTATACGTGCTTTGCTGCTGTGGCCTTGGGTGCCCGCATTTTAGAAAAACATTTTACCTCGGATAAAACCTGGCCCGGACCCGATGTCTCGATCTCCATTGATCCTCAGGAACTTTCTGATTTAGTACAGGGATCTTCGGCGATTTATCATGCTTTGGGGGGTGGGAAAACTATTTTGCCAGAAGAGCAGCCCACTATCGATTTCGCCTATGCTTGTGTCGTTACTATTGCACCGATCCAACGCGGGGAACTTTTTACACCTCAAAATATTTGGGTCAAGCGACCCGGAACAGGGGCGGTGAAAGCGGTGCACTTTGAGTCTATTTTGGGAAAAATTGCACAGCAAGACCTTCCTGTTAATGTGCAGCTTGCTTTCGAGGATTATGCTTAGATGGACAAAAAAAAAGTCGTATTTCTGACCGGAACACGAGCAGATTTTGGTAAATTAAAACCTCTCATCGAGATTGTGCATCATAATCTTGTTTATGACGTCCATCTGTTTGCCACGGGTATGCACATGAGTAAAAAATATGGCCTCACAGTTGATGAAATTGTGCGATGTGGGTATAGCAATATTTATCGCTATATTAACCACCATGACTCGGATACCATGGATATCGTCTTGGCGAAGACTGTCAGTGGATTTTCGGACTATATTAAAGAGATTAAACCCGATTTGATTGTGGTCCACGGCGATCGCGTGGAAGCTTTGGCCGGTTCCATTACCGGTGCGCTTAACAATATTTTGGTTGGCCATATCGAAGGCGGTGAAGTCTCTGGCACCATTGATGAATTGATCCGCCATTCCGTGAGTAAGATGAGCCACGTTCATTTTGTTGCCAATGAGGGGGCAAGACGTCGGCTAGTACAAATGGGAGAGGATCCTACTTCAGTCTATGTCATTGGATCTCCAGATATTGATATTATGCAATCAGGAACACTTCCGACACTCGCCTCGGTTCAAGATCATTATGGGATTCCATTTTCAGACTATGGCATACTCTTATTTCACCCGGTGACTACCGAACAGGATTCACTGGGAGAATATGCCCAAAATTTGGTTGCAGCCACGATTGCCTCTCAGCTTAATTATGTGGTTATTTTTCCCAACAACGATTCAGGGACTCAATTGATTCTTGACGCATTTTCTCGATTTTCAGGATTACCACAGTTTAGAGTATTCCCTTCCATGCGATTTGAGAGCTTTTTGGTTTTAATGGAGCATGCCCAGCTGATTGTTGGGAATTCTAGTGCTGGCATCCGAGAGGCCCCTGTCTATGGCGTTCCAACTGTAAACATTGGGACTCGCCAAAATCGAAGAATCTCCGCGGACTCTATTATAGATTGCGATTACTCCAAAGAGGCGATTATTGATGCCATTTCTCGCGCCCAACATCTCATTCGAACGCCATGCAGCTACTTCGGTGACGGGAAGAGCGCCAGTCGTTTTGGAGAAATCTTGGCTACAAGTACTTTTTGGGAAATTCCAAAACAAAAATATTTTATTGATGTTGTCCCTAACGTGCATGGCTAAAAAACGACTTATCGCGCGCATTGATGTCAAAAATGAGTATGCCATCAAAGGCATTCAACTTGAAGGCTTGCGGAAAGTGGGGAATCCCAATGACCTATCTCAAAGGTATTACCGAAATGGGATAGATGAGATTTTATTTATGGATGCAGTGGCCAGCCTGTATGGTCGGAGTAATCTATTTGAGATTATTCGTCTCGCGGCACGCGAGGTTTTTGTCCCGATCACTTTGGGCGGAGGGATTCGCCTTGTCGACGATATCGAAGCTGCGCTACACTCTGGCGCGGATAAGGTCACCCTCAATACTCAGGCCATCCGGACCCCTGATTTTATTTCTGAGGCCTCCAAAATTTTTGGATCTCAATGCATTCTTGGATCTATTGAAGCCAAACGAAAAGGAGGCTCTTGGGAGGCCTATTGTGATACCGGCCGCAATGAAACCGGGCTGGATGCCATTGAATGGGCCAAACGTCTAGAAGGACTGGGAGTCGGAGAAATTATTGTGACCTCCATCGATCAGGAAGGGACTAAAAAGGGGTTTGATATCCCTCTCGTTAAGGCGATCTGCGATGCGGTCTCAGTCCCAGTGATCGCTTGTGGTGGAGCTGGAACTCCAGCGCATATTTTGGATCTGTTTCAAAAAACAACCGTAGATGCCGTTGCCATTGCCTCTATTCTTCACTATAACCTTTTCAGCATTGAAGCTCTCAAGTCCTTTCTTTTGTTACAGAATATTCAGGTTCGTGTATGACCACCATTGCCATCATTGACTACGGAATAGGAAATATTCAAAGTATTGTCAATAGCCTAATAGCGGTAGGAGCTACCCCGATTGTTACCCGAGACTCCGCTGACATTTTAAGCGCTCAGGGCATCATCCTTCCGGGGGTTGGTGCTTTTGGAGAAGGGATGGCCAATTTAAGAAAATACCAGCTCATCCCCATTATTTTTGAAGCTGTTAGGAAAGAGAAGAGCATACTCGGTATTTGTCTGGGAATGCAGCTCCTTTTTCAAGAAAGCGAAGAATTCGGTCACCACCTCGGGCTTGGGCTTATCGAAGGATGCGTCAAAAAATTACCGAGTCAGCCTGGAGAAAAGCTCCCCCATGTGAGCTGGAATCAACTCTATCCGCCCACTTCTGAGCGTTGGGCCCATTCCATTTTTCAAGAATCCGTTCCCGGAATCGATATGTACTTTGTGCATAGCTTTGCCGCTTATCCTCACCATAAGGCGGATATTTTAAGTGAAACTCCGTACGGGGATACATTTTTCTGTTCTTCTGTTCAACGGGGGACTATTTTGGGATGCCAATTTCATCCCGAAAAGAGTGGTCCTGCAGGATTGACAGTCCTTAGAAACTTTGTTCAGATAGTAACGCTCCGGAACTAAATTTTCTATACTCAGAAAAGGAGAGAGAAATCGACGCTTATTTTGGACTGCCCTCTAATGTTGTTTTTTGTAAAATGTGTGTCATTTCAAACCAAAGACCCAGTTCTACGATTGAATTTAAGCATAGTTTGACCTCTAAAAAAGAAGTCATTGCGTTTGATGGAGAGGGCGTTTGTTCGGCCTGCCGATTTCATGCAACCAAAGAAGAGGGGATTAATTGGCAGGCTCGCGAAGCCGATCTTATTAAGATTTTAGACCAACACCGACGCTCTGATGGGGGCTATGATGTTGTCGTTCCCGGGAGTGGGGGAAAAGATAGTGCCTACACCTCCCATATTCTAAAATATAAATATGGTATGAATCCTTTGACGGTGACTTGGGCCCCCCATTTATACACTGAGATTGGGTGGAAAAATTTTGAAAATTGGATGCATGTTGGCGGTCTCGATAACCTGCTATATACACCCAATGGCGTGTTGCATCGACTTCTCACAAAGCTTGCTTTTCACGCTCTTTTACATCCCTTTCAGCCCTTTATTTTAGGGCAACGTATTATTGGTCCATCTATTGCGGCAAAGTTTGGGATTCCATTGGTCATGTATGGTGAAAATCAAGCAGAGTATGGCAATAAGGTCGGCGACAATGCTAAACCCACGATGGATGAAAGCTTTTTTTCTGTGAAAAATCCCTATGAAATGAAATTGGGGGGACTCACTATCCATGAGATCATGGATCAATATGGTTTCACTTACAATGACTTTGCACCCTATATTCCCACACCATTAGCTGAACTCAAACAAAAACAAGTCGAAGTTCATTACCTTGGCTATTATCTCAAATGGGATCCTCAGGAATGCTATTACTATGCCGCAGACCATACAGGGTTCCAGGCTAATACCGAAAGAACTGAAGGAAGCTACTCTAAATATAGTAGTATCGACGATAAAATTGATCCGTTTCACTATTTCACAACCCTAATTAAGTTTGGAATTGGAAGAGCAACTTACGACGCAGCACAAGAAATTCGTAATGGGAAAATTTCTCGTGAAGAGGGCGTTGAGCTTGTGAAGCAATTTGATCAAGAATTCCCACGAAAATTCTACTCTGAATTTTTAGACTATATCAGTACCACTGAGGAAGAGTTTTGGGCCTCAGTGAATCGGTTTCGCTCTCCTCATCTTTGGGCAAGTATGAACGGAGAATGGAAACTGCGACATACGGTTTCCCGCAATGGGCTTGATGACTAAGCAGCCTAGTGTCTTGGCGGTTATCTTGGCAAGGGCAGGATCTAAGCGAATCCCGGGCAAAAATATGGTCAAAATTGCTGGCCGGCCTCTCCTTGCTTATACACTAGATGCTGCAAAGAAAGCCACCTGGGTGTCTGATATCGTGGTGAGTTCCGACAGCCCAGAAGTTCGGGCCTTTTCAGAAGAACAGGGCGTCAAAGCGATTGATCGCCCCTCAAAATTGGCTAATGATGTCGCTCGATCTGAACCCGCACTTTATCATGCCCTTACATGGTATGCGACCAGGTATAAACCGGTTGATTGGGTCATGCTGCTGCAACCCACTTCACCGCTACGAACCTCCCTTCATATTGACGAAGCTTGTACTCAGCTATTCAATACAGATGCCACCGCGTTGATTAGTGTCCAAACACTACCTCACTCTCCCTTAAAATCGTTTAAATTAAATGCTGATGGATATATTGAGGGACTGATTAATAACGAAACCCCTTTTCAACGTAGTCAAGATTTACCCGTCTGCATGATCCCGAATGGGGCCATTTATATTGTAAAATCCGATCTGTTCTTGGCCAGTCAAAAATTGTGGACACCGAAAACACTTCCCTATGTTATGGATGCCTCACTTGGGATTGATGTAGACACAACAGAAGACCTCGCTCAGGCTGAACAGCAAATTCTCGCTAGCAAGGAAGTAATTTTGTGAACTATCGTAGTGAAATTGACGGGCTGCGTGCGCTAGCTGTTATTCCAGTCATACTTTTCCATGCCGGGTTTAGTACCTTTAGCGGAGGTTATGTCGGGGTAGACGTTTTCTTTGTAATAAGTGGATATTTAATAACTACGATTTTAATTTCTGATCTACAGGCAGGAAATTTCTCTATTGTACGCTTTTATGAGCGTCGCGCACGAAGGATTTTGCCAGCATTATTTTTTGTAATGCTAGTCTCAACCCTGTTCGCCTGGGTGTTGCTCACTCCTGATGAATTGGTTAGTTTTTCAAAGAGTATTGCTGCTGTTTCATTGTTTGTTTCCAATTTTTTCTTTTGGATAGATGGTGGCTATTTTGAAACCGCTGCCGAATTAAAACCTTTATTACATACTTGGAGTCTGGCAGTAGAAGAGCAATACTATATTTTCTTTCCAATTTTCCTCATGTTGTTTTGGAGATTTGGAAGGAAATTTATTTTATGGGCTGTAATTTTTGTGGCCATTATTAGCTTAGCAATAGCTCAGGTTGGCGCCTCATTAAGACCCGTACTAAACTTTTTTCTATTGACAAGTAGAGCGTGGGAAATTGCTATAGGGGCTATTGCCTCTTTATTCCTGCTAGATAAAAATTTCTCGAAGGTTGGCTTAAATAGCAAACAGTTTTTTTCATTAGTCGGGTTTGTATTGATTCTGCTATCTGTTTTTTTGTTTAACAATGATACCCCTTTTCCAAGCGTATATGCTTTGTTGCCGACTGTTGGTGCAGTTTTGATTATTCTATTTGCCGAGAAGGATACGTATATTGGGAAGCTTTTAAGTACTCGAATCTTTGTTGGGGTTGGGTTGATTAGCTATAGCGCATATTTGTGGCATCAGCCCATCCTTGTCTTCGCAAGGATTGTAGCATTATCATTTGGAGTTATCCCAAAGAGTGTGCTCCTTGCATTGATTTTTTCTATATCAATTTTTAGTTGGAAGTACATTGAAGCTCCTTTTAGGAAAAATGATTTCTTTGGAAGGAAATTTATTTTTTCTTGCTCCATTGGTGCTAGTATTTTTTTTGCATTACTTGGATTCGGATCATCAAGAGCACTTATTGACGTGAATCATGAATCCATTATGGCTAGAGAGTTGTCGACTGGTGTTGCAATTTACGCTTCAAATATGAATGAGCGAAAATTCATAAAATCACGGATTGAAGTTGAGACAATTTCGCCAAAAACTATCGTGTTGGGTTCGTCACGGATTATGCAAATTGGATCTAGAAATATGGGTAACGAGCTTCTTAATCTTGGAATGAGTGGAGCTTCTGTGGAGGATGATGTTGCTATCTGGAAGTTGGTATCAGAGAGATTTAACCCTGATTTGGTCTTGATAGGTGTGGATCCTTGGCTATTTAATGGTAAATCTGGACAGTACAGATGGAAGACTCTAGAAGCTGAGTATTACTCGGCTTTGACTGATTTGGATGTTGACGCTCAAAAATCATTAATTGGTGATCATCAAAAATTATCAACTGGCGATCAGATGAAAGCCAAGATTGGTAATAATATCCTTGTTAATCTTTATGGATATTTGAATGTTTCAAAAATTGCAGCAATTAATGATTCTCCAGAATATATGGATAAAATTCGAAGAGATGGCAGTCGAGTTTACAATTTGTCATATGCCAATAAGACTAGTAAAGAGGTTGAAAGTGGGGCTATAGCATTAGCATCATATGCGATGTCGCCATATGAATATTCTGCCGTCGCTGAGGATGTTTTCAAAAAATTAATTCGCCACATAAAAAGTAAGCATAGAGTGGTTTTGGTTTTATCCCCGTATCATCCAAAACTTTATAAGTTTATGGTTACTCAAGATAAAAAATTTATTGAAATTGAAAAACGATATAGGGAATTAGCAGCCAATTTAAACGTATCAATAATTGGCTCTTATGATCCAGAAGTAGTTGGATGCAG
The DNA here is from genome assembly GCA_023249285.1 of bacterium. Classification (GTDB taxonomy): domain Bacteria; phylum Margulisbacteria; class Marinamargulisbacteria; order SXXA01; family JAHFDB01; genus JAHFCZ01. The sequence goes on from JAHFCZ010000005.1 coordinate 23,851, forward strand.
TAGTGATGAATTTTATGATGGAATGCACCCAAAAGATAGTTGTATGAACAAGATTGTTAATGAGCTTGTCCACAATCGTTAGACCCCCAAGCGACGAATCTGAGACATAAAATCATCGTCGTAGGAGTTGTGGGCAGAAATATGTTACTTTTAGAGCCTGTAGCTGCAGCATCACGGGGTGGATATATTGGAAGAGGCTGAAGCCAAGGAGGACGTCGCATGATGCATTTGATTTATGGGCCCACCGGATGCGGAAAAACTCAGGCCATACTCACTCAAATCCAGGCATGGTTAACCGGACAACACGTGCATGCCGATCAGATCATGCTCATTTCCGGGACGGCCAGCGGGGCTCGGCTTCTCAAATGTGAGCTCCAACAACAACTGGGCGATGCCGCCGCCGGCTTACACGCCACTTCTTTGAAGGCCTGGGCTCTGAGCGTGCTGCGTGCCCATCACTTGGTGCAAACGCCGAATGAACAGCCGTTTTCACTGTATTGTGCTGACCTGATGTCACGCTTGGGTCTTGGTCCAGAACCGGCTGAGGCCGTTCACGACTGGCTGGACCAATGGGGGATGTTACGCGACGATGCAATTTTGTCCCGGGCATTGCCGCTGTTTGCCGACCAGGATCGGGTGCTGAGTCTGTTCCCTTATCGATTTGTGATTATTGATAATGCCCATCACTTGGATGATGCGGTGTCGCTGGCCTTGATCCAAGCCATGGCCCAGGGTCGGGAAATGGCGGTGGCTTTTGACCCGTTTTTGGCGCAGCATCAAGGTGATTTACTGGGAGACTACACCCAACGATTCCCCAATGCGCGGGTCAGCGCACTCCCGCATCGCCATCATGAAGGCCCGGTCTTTGAGGCCCTTTGTGAGGTCAATCCCGCATTGATTGCCCAAGTGCCGACTGCCCACCCGCAACACCCCTTTTTGACCGGTGACTCCTTCCCCGATGAGGAGGCCTTGGTTGCGTGGATGATCCAGCATATCCGTTACCTGCAAGAAACCCAATGGATCGATGGCTCGGAGATGGTCATGATTTCGCAAGGGAGCTCCCCGCAATTGGAAGCCGCTTTGCATCTGTCCCAAATCCCGACCCGGCATCTCGGGGAAGATCAGCTGTACCAAACCCCGGAACTCGTCCGCGTCCTGGCCTATTTGAGCCTGATCCATAACCCCCATGACCCCTTTGCCTTACTGGAAGTGAGTGAAAGCTTGGGCGTTGACCGATCCGAAGTTCAGGCCTGGATTTCTGCGGCGTTTCACGCGAAACAATCGGTGTCGACGCTCTGCCAAACCCTGAAAATAGATCTGCCCAAAAAAGAAGAACTACAGCGCCTCTTTACGCATTTAGCGGCCCTTCAAACGGCCTATTACCACAACGAACATCGCCTGGATGAGCTGATTGGGGCGGTACGTGAAGTGTCGATCCACCATGATGAGGACGAATCCCAAGAAGAGATCGAGTTAGCCAACGCGAATGTGTCCGGCTTAGTTGAAGAGGCCATGGAATCCGGCTGGACCCTGCAAGGGCTCCTGGATTACGCGCAGTGTTTGACCCCCTTAGAAGATCGGCCGGCCCAAGGCTCCGCGATCTTAGTCATCGATGCCAGTATGGCCTGGATGCTCCAGGATTTGCATCCGCATCGGGTGGTCTTGATCTTGTCACCGGGGGATGCCGATGATCACCTGGAAGCCACCTATTATTTGGGGCTTGGCCACGCAAAAAATGGCGTGGTACTCACCCATTTGAGCACGCACCCGGTGGACCATACCCGTCATCCGTGGTTTGCTTCCATGATGAATGCGGCCCAAAATGGGCATTTTCCAGCCCCGCAAGACCATGCGCTTAGAGTGGGTCAGCGCGTCCGTCACGCCACCTGGGGAGAGGGGAAAATCACCCAAATCCAGGCCGAGGCGGACAAAACCTGTCTCCATGTTCAATTCCATGACGAATTGCGGGTTCTGATGGCCAAATATGCGGTCTTAGACCTGCTCGAGGACGGCTAAAATGCACATCAAAGAAATGTTTTACTCGTTTCAAGGCGAAGGCCCCTGGGTGGGCTATCCCCAGATTTTTATTCGATTTTATGGGTGCAACATTCACTGTGCCTACTGCGATGAGCCCGATTTTGTCGAGCAACGTCACAATTACACCTCGGAAAAAGTCTTGGAAGAAATCCAGCCTTGGGTGGCCAAAAAACCCCATTCGATTTCGATCACCGGCGGAGAGCCCCTGATTCAGGTGGCGGCCCTCAAAGACCTCTTGCCGCAACTGCCCTTGCCCGTCTACTTGGAAACCAACGGCACCCTGCCCAAGCACTTGGCGGAGGTCTTGCCCTGGATTACCTATGCCTCGGTGGATTACAAGACCGGATTTCAGGCTGAATTTACGGATTTTATGGCCCAATTGAAGGATTTGCCTGGGGCCTTTGTAAAATACGTATTGGTGCGGGATTTCCCTATCCAAGACATTCAAAACATTGTCAAAATCATGTCGGCCCTTAACCCGGCCATGCCGTTTGTGATCCAACCCGTGACCCCGTTTGCGGAGGTGAAGCACAAAGCCAAGCCCGAAGATATCTTGCGGGCATATACCCTTGCCTCAAAACATCTTTCGGATGTTAGAATTATCCCACAAACTCATAAATTTATAGGAATTCGGTAATGAAAAACACCTCGTTTATTCTGCGTTCATGGATCTTGGTTCTGGTTTTGATCATGGGGAGCATGGCTGGCCTTGAAGCGGCCTCGTCGAAGTTGATCGAGTCCAATGCCCATGGGCAAATTGACTGGGAAAAAGGGACGTTGCGGGCGGATTCGGCGCAGCACATGGACGGGCTAATCCAGTCTTTACGGGTGGATACATCGACCACGATCGGGGAGCTGATGCTGTTTGACCCGGGACTCGTCGAGGAATTACCACAGGGGAAAGATGTGGACCTGTATGGGGATGACGGGATTGCGACCACGGTTTTTGGGAAAGTGGTGGACCCGGAGGCCCAAGCGCTAGCCACACCGGATGCCAAGGCCCCTGACGGCGTGATCGTGGATGCGACCCTTTGTGACTTTTTCCCTTGCCTGATCCCCAGTTGGATGGGCAGCACTGGCGAGGTGATCTTTGCGCCGGAGCAGCTGTATTCGCTGACCACGTGTGCGGTGCGTTATGTGGGCAGCCTTCAGGCCGCTAAACTCCTCCTCCCCAACGCAATGATTGTCCGGGCCATTTCGACCGGGGGGGCCTTTAAGGGATCTTTGGGCTTTAGTGCCGCCGACAGTGACATGCTCAAAGAGTTGGAAGCCAAAACCCAGTGCATTCGGCGTGGGAAAGTCATTATTATCCTGTAGGAGAGCCCAGCCATGGAAATTTCAAAACACAAAACACTACACTTTATCGGGATCGGCGGGGCCGGCATGAGCGCGATCGCGACCGTTGCCCTCGAAATGGGGTATTCCGTGACCGGTTCGGATTTGAAGGAATCCATCTCTACGATTCGCCTTAAAGATTTGGGGGCCAAGATTTTCTTCGGCAATAAACCTGCGAATTTAAGAGAAGCAGACGTGGTCATTGTGTCGACCGCGATCCCGGATGACAACCCCGAATATGCCCACGCGAAACAAGAAAAAATGGTGATTTTACGCCGTGCGGAGATGTTGGATGTCCTGATGCGGCATTTTCAGCGTCGGATTTCCGTGGCTGGGACCCACGGTAAAACCACGACCTCCTCGATGGTCGCTAAGGCCTTGATGGACAATGGCAAAAAACCCACGTATTTGGTGGGGGCGGATTTGCGGGACCTGGGTGGCAACGCGGGCCTAGGTACCAGTGATTATTTTGTGGCCGAATCCGACGAAAGTGATGGTTCTTTTTTGTACCTACATCCCAACGTTGGGATTATTACGAACATCGAAACGGATCACTTGGATTACTACAAAGATTTTGACAATATCAAATTTCACTTCCAGAAATTTATGCAAGGGATTCGGGATCGGCAAGGCTATTTGATTATCAACCGGGATGATCCGGTCTTGGTGGAATTGGCCAAACCCTTCGAAGAGCATGTGATCTACTACGGGATTCACACTAAGGCCGAAGTCATGGCCACCAAAATTGTGCATACCCCAGAAGGGTCAAATTTTACCCTTAAAATTAATGGCCGCGACAAAGGGGAGGTGTATTTGCAGGTCTATGGCCAACACAATGTCTCGAACTGCTTGTCTGTCATTGCCCTCGGGATCAAAGAAAACATTTCTTTGGAAGGCATTAAAAAGAGCTTATTTGGGTTCTCTGGGGCCAAGCGTCGGTTCCAATGGATCGGCCAAGAAAATGGCATCGATGTGTATGACGATTACGGGCATCACCCGACTGAAATTTATACAACCTTAGACGGCGCGAAACGCAGCTTCCCTGAGCGACGGGTGATTTGTATTTTTCAACCCCATCGCTACACCCGTACCCGGGATTTATTGGAATCCTTCCCCGATGCGTTCCAAGCCGCGGACATGACGATTATTACCGAAGTGTACTCGGCCAATGAAGAGAAAATCGCCAAGATTTCCGGGCGACTTATCGTGGATAAAGTGAAGGCGAAGTTCGCGGCTGAAGCCCGATTTATTGCCAAGAAAAGTGACATCCCCAAGACCTTGGTTCCCTTGTTACGGCCTGGCGACTTGGTGATCACAATGGGTGCGGGCGACATTCATACCGTCGCCAAAGAGTTGGTGGCCCAGCTCAAAACCGCTATTCCGAAGAGCCCTGTGCTCACCCCCCCTCATGCAGATCCGGTCTGAAGTCCCGATTAGTAGCCTCACCACCTTTCAAAATGAGGGTACGGTGCGAGAAGTGGTGAGTGTGGACACGCTTGCCGACTTACGGTCTTTTTTGGAGACGCATCGGGTCTTTTCGATCTTGGGGAAGGGCTCCAATACCCTCATTAATCCCGAAACCTCGATCCCCACTTTTTTACAAATTTCACCGCAATGGCTGCCCCCTGAGGTCCGTCCGGGAAATCGGCTGTTGGCCGGGGCCGGATGCACGGTCCATCAGGTGATGAAGGCCTGCGCTACTGCGGGGCTCACCGGGCTGGAATTTGCGGCTGGGGTGCCGGCCTCGATCGGGGGCATGGTGGCGATGAATTTTGGCTGTTATGGCCGCGACGTCTCCCAGGTTGTCACCCGGGTCCAGGTCGTCACGTTTTCGGGGGAGGATCTGTGGTTGGCCCCCGAAGAGCTGGGGTTTGGCTATCGGCATAGTCGGGTTCAAACGGAGCCCTGGATCGTAGTGGCGGCTGAATTTCAGCTGGAAAGCGCGGATATGGACACTGTGAAAGCCACCCAGGCCCGGTTTGTGGCCGATCGATTGGCCAAACAGCCCTTGCGAGCCCGGACCTTTGGGAGTACGTTTAAGAACCCCCCCAATCAGTATGCTGGGGCCTTGATCGAATCCATCGGATTTAAGGGCAAGCCGGTGGGGGCCGTTGGGTTTTCAGCTCAACATGCGAATTTTTTAGAAAATTTAGGGGGTGGCACCTTTGACGCGGCCTTGCATCTGATTGAAACGGTGCAGGCACAGGTCTGGGCCACCCATCAGGTTGTGTTAGAAACGGAGGTTAAATTGGTGCGATGATTGCGGAATTTAAATCGAAACGGATTGCAGTTTTGTGTGGCGGGTATTCGGAGGAGCGAGAGGTATCCTTACGGTCCGGGAAAAATGTACTGGAAGCCCTGCTGAGCTTGGGCTATCAGGCCCGGATTTTGGACCCCGCCGTTGAGTCGTTGGTGGACGGGTCCTATGACCTTGCGTTTAATGCCTTGCATGGCACCTTTGGCGAAGATGGCGCGGTACAAAGCCTGTTGGAACACTGCCACATCCCCTACACCGGGTCTGGACCCCAGGCCTCGTTATTGGGGATGGAAAAAAGTCTCACCAAAGTCATCATGCACCAAGAAGGTTTGCCGACCCCCCCGTTTCAGATCGTGACGCGGGGGACCCCTCACCTTCCCATGACACTCGCATTTCCGGTGATTGCGAAGCCCGTGTCCTCCGGCTCGAGCGTGGGGACCCTCTATTGCGAGACGCTCCCCGATTATCAACGCCACATTGCCACGCTATTGGCCCAATACGGCACCTGTATGGTCGAGCCCTATATCACCGGGCAAGAGATCACCATTAGTGTCCTTGACCTGCCCAGCGGTGCGAAAGCCCTCCCCATTTTGGAGTTGATTCCGAAGAATAAATTTTATGATTATGAGGCCAAATATACCCCGAATATGACCGAATTTGTGATCCCGGCTCGGCTGGATGCCGCCACCACGCAACGCTGCCAGGCTATGGCGGTGAACCTTCATCAGCTGTTGGGATGTCGGGGGATGTCCCGCACGGATATGATCGTGCACCCCCAATTGGGCCCGCAGATTTTGGAAATTAATACCACGCCGGGCATGACGGATTTGTCGGACTTACCCGCCCAGGCGCAGGCGGAGGGGATTTCGTTCCCGGCCCTCGTCGAGATTATTTTGGAAAGTGCGCGTCGTCCATGACCGAGCCCAATTATCGGCGACGAAGACGGTTTACCCTCCTCATTTTAGGGCTACTTTTAGGGACGGGCTTGTGGTGGGGCTATGCCCAGCTTTCGCAATTCCGGGCCCTGCAAATCCATGAGTTTCGGGTGATCGGGGCTGTGTACTGCCCACCAGAGCGGATCCAGGCCTTGTGTGCCCCCTATCGCAACCAGAACGTGATTACGACTTTTTTGTCGGGACGATTGAAACGACGGTTGAAAAAGGCCTTTCCGCAAGCCCAAAAAATCGCCATTTGGCCGCTGTTCCCTTCGGTATTACAGATTAAAATCACTGAAAAAACCCCGTTTATTACCCTTGCAGGGTCCACCGAGATGGTCGTGGTTGCCCAAGATGGGACGGCCTTGCAGCGCCTTAACCCTGCCTGTGCCGCCAGTGCCAACCTGGGGCTGGTGGTCCGTGGGATCCCGCCACGGTGGGCCGTCCCCAAAGTCCCCCCCAAAGCCATGGTCAAACTCGTAACCTTGGTGGAGGCCCTCCAGCATGCGCAAGGGCTCGACCATCCAGTCATTGTGATCCACCATTTGAGCTTGGTACCGTCCAGTAACCGGGACGACATTGTCATATTGAAAGATGGGATCCTGCCCATTAAAATGGGATCTCTAGATCAAACATCCCAAAAATTGGCCGCTGCTGCCCTGTTTATCACCCATCACCGGACCGAAGCACCCAGCAAGAACATCGGGTATATCGATGTCCGCGTGCCACACCGAGTAATCGTCAATTATGGCTTCTAATATACTCTCTAGTCGCGCTTCAAAGCTTGTCATGGGTCTAGACATTGGCTCCACCAAGATTTGCGCCTGTATCTGCGAAATTGGGCCCTATGGCGACATCCACGTCCGGGGCTTTGGCACCAGCGCGAGCAGTGGGCTGAATAAAGGAAAAATTGTCCATGCCGAGGATTTGCAACGGTCCATCGAGAAGGCCATTCAGCGAGCGGAGCTGGCGGCAGGGGCACGGGTGGATCAAGTCCTCACCAATTTACCGGTCCTGGAAACGGCCTTTATGCACAATACGGGGCTCATTATCTCCAAGGAAGAATCGGGCAAAATCAGTGAGGCCGAAAAAATCGAATGTCTGAAACGATCCAAGGCCATTTCCAAGGCCACCGACCAGACCGTCCTGCACATGATTCCGCTCTATTTCAAAGTCGACGACGCCATGGTCCAGAACCCTGTCGGGGTGTCCGGCACGCATCTGGAAACCCAAACCCATATTATTTTGGTGGATACGGACCAGCTCAATCAAATCACCTTTATGCTCAAACGGTTGCGCCTCAAAATTGCCGGAATTGTGTATGACGGCTTGGCCGCAGCCCAGACTATGCTCAGTGACAATGAACTCAAAAATGGGGCCATTGTGATGGATATGGGCGGACGCTTTACCAAGGTCGGCATTTTTAAAAATGGACTCTTGCAGCGGGCCTCCGTCATTCCGATTGGCGGCGATACCATTACCCAAGACATTGCCCAATGCCTCAAAACGTCCATCGGGGAGGCTGAGCGCATTAAGATTTTGAAAGGGGCCGTGAATTTTAATCAAATTAATCCCGGGGAATTTGTGGAGATTCGGACGGACAAAGGCGAAAAGACCTCGATTCAACGCCGACTTCTGGCCCAAATTATTCATGCTCGGGTGACTGAGTGGATGACCCTGATCCAACAAGAAATGTCCTTTGATTTTGACCCGCATTACTCGATTGCATTGGCGGGACGGGGCAGTCAACTCACGGGGCTGGATCGCTATGTCGAGCAGACCCTCAACCGAAAAGTGCGGCTGATGTCGGATACGTTACGGGACCTCGGGGACTCCCCCGAACATGCCTCGGCCATTGGGGTGGTGGTCTATGGCCTTAAGAGCCGAGCCATCGCTGTGTCCGCACCGCCGCCGCCCTCCCAAGATCCCTTCAACCGATTCAATTCCTGGATCCGGGAGTTTTTCTAGAGACTGTTGACAAATTAATCTGCTGCGTTACCCTGATTCTCAAAACTCCTCATTGAGGACCCACTCAACTCCGGGTTTTTCGCATCAGGCATGCCTTGCATCTTGAATTTGTCGACAGTCTCTGGGCCTCTTGCTATTTATTCACCGATTTAATACTATTTCAGTGAGTTTATTCACCGTTTTTAGTGGGAATTTAGAGAATTCTATCCTTTCGGAGCGTGTGAAGTGGGGGGTATAACCACCCGTGTATCATTCGTTTCTAGGCTAAGTGGGTTCTGGCGCAACGGTCGCATGTCCGCCAAACGGCCACCATGTTTTTTTCGGTTTGAGGGTGAATTTGTCTGCTTTCCCCGCTGCTATGTAGAGGGCTTTATACCGTTTATAGTCGGCGGGCTTGAGCGATGGCCCGTCACAGGGAACCCCCAGTTGAATCAGGGCGGCAAGGGTACGTTGGACCTGTGCTTCATACCTTTGTTGAAACGATTCGCTCGCAAATTGCTGGCTTTGACACATGTCGATTACCTCCTCCAACGCCCAGCCTCGCATCATGTCTTGACCCTCTTTGGTTGCGGCTTGTCTGTTGAGCACGTTTAACGCCATTATTGCATAGCCACATGTCATCTGGTCCGAGAACATCGCGGCCATTTCTGCTAGCTTCACCACTTTTTCGTAGCGGTCGAGGTCATGTGCAAGATTTGCCCACTCTAACGGAGAGACCTCCTCAGGAAAAGCCGCCATTAACTTTAGTGCGTATTCCCGCCACATGGGCTGTTGATCCTGCCTGAAACTTCTGGCCATTTTTGCCAAACAAATCCGGCGTGATGATGGATGGAACCCTTTCTCCAAGAGTGCATCCATAAGGCCGGTGTCCTGCTCGCGGATGGCCCTGAGCCAGCATGAATCCCATCCTGCGCCAGGCTGTGTCTTTTTTGGGGTTGCCGCAATGAGCTCCAAGAGCCTTGCGCGTGGATACTCTGTGTCTGCCACCAAGGATTGTACGTGGTCCCACAACGCCTTCGCATCCTCTGGGGTCAGGCTCAGTACCAGGTCATATTTTTCTTTAATGGCCTCCCCCGTTTTAAACGCATTCCACTTGTACGTTTCGCGCAACATCATTTGGCGGGCGGGCACGTCACAGCTGTCTAGCACCCCCAACCGCACGAGCTGAGTGGCACAAACATCCCCAAGGGAAAAAGGGTGAAATTCATAGTTTGTCCAATTTACAGATCCCACTATCGCCGCTAGCCTGTCCCGCTCTTGTTGCTCTTGGACGGTACTCAACTGCCTGTTTTCATCTGCAATCACCTTAGTTTTGGTCTGGATTTTAGAGTCTAGTTTCGCAATTTGTTTTTGGGTGTCTGTTATTCGCGCTACCCACAAATCGAAGCCTAGTGGCGGGACTCGGTTGCGGAGATCCACCTGACTATAGAGGGTGCGAGGCTCGGGCGGCTCACCGGCCATGCCCAATGGGCACCCCAGATCCATGAGTTTGAGCATGGTCGGGTAGTCTTTGGTCATGACCGCCGCTTCCATTGCCGTTTCAAAGGCCGCTTTACAGACGTCATTCTCCGGATCATAGGTGACGCCCAAATGTGCCTGCAACACCAAAAAATGCGCCAGACTGCACGCTGCAGCGCTCATCAGCATCGCGTTTTGAGGTGAGCTGGGCAGGGTTGCCCATCGTGTCTTAAAATCGTGGCGGGCTAAGAGTGACTCGAGTTCGGCCACCGTTTTATCATGGATGACCCTTTCAAGGATACGGTCATATCCTGATCCTGTGGGATTTGCACCCATCCTCAGGGCCAAAACATGCGCATCCTGCCCGTATCCCCACCATTTGTTGAGCTCCGCTTCGGTTGGTTTGGCACCCAGCTCTATTAAAAGCTTGGCAACATCACTGCCTGGGGTAGAGTCTGGTACGAAGAGGCCCTGCCAGTCTATGGTGTCGCGGGGGCAAAACGTCCACAAGTCTCGGATGCGTTGTAGGTTCCATTGATGCTGAAGTCCCTGTTGGGTTACGTGCCCTAGCCCATATGCGCTGAGTATTTCGCTTAATCGTCTTTTTTCGGCAGTGTACGTTGGAAGTGGAGCCCGACGCGCGTGTAGCTGTGCTTCGACAATCGTTCGGGCCCAGGGTGTATTCCAAATATCGGGCTGAGAGATACCACCCCGCCAGGGTTCTTGCGCCGCAGATAGGGGATCTTGGAGCACACCTTGGAGCACCTCCGTGGGTTGCGCTTTTGCCCATTTTACAAGCCCCGCCTCGTCTTCGAGCATGAGGATCATCATGATCCTCGACTCCCCTTTTGGCCAGAGCGATCTTGCCAGGTCATAGGCCAAAGATTTCAATTTCGGGTCAGCCGACATACGTTTAAGCCCCCTGAAGCAGAACGCTGTAGCCTCTTCTGTTGCCGTACCGTCGACGTCGTGCAGCATTAAATCTGCGATTGTGGATTTGAGTCTAAATTCAATGGCCACCTCAAGGAGGGTGGTCCAACACAGGTAATCACTCAAAATACTCGCGTCTTGATGGCACTTTGCAATCAGGCTTTTCCACGGGAATTTTTTCGCTTGTCCGGCCTGACACGCATTTACCGCCGCATCTTTGACTTGCTTGGGTGTCCAGCTAAGGATCACCCCTGTTTTTAGGGCCGTACGGACCCCTGATATCGATAGATCTACCGGCTGCTGCGATGCAATTTCGAGTAATGTTGCCGCCACTGCATTCGCATACGGGGTCTTGGGATTGCCTGTGTTTTCTTGGTATCGCGATTGCATCCCTAATTTCTCAATGAGTGTGCTGGCTTGTAGATAAAGTGGCGGATTGGCTTTCAGAAGTGTAAATAAGACAATATCCACAAGGGCATAGTCATTGAGAGCGACTTGGGGGCCTAAGGTCTGACAAACCCGATCCAGGTGTCGGGGGTCTGTGGCGAGACGCTCGAGTTGGAGGGTTTGCAATGTCACTAAGGCGTTGGACTGTTCTTGGGGGCCGCGGAGCGCTTGGGTCATGAGCTGTAACACTTGGGGACGAAGGGCGTCGTCTTGCAGGCCGAATCGAAGGACATCCAGCAGCTGGTTCGGGGTGA
>JAHFCZ010000148.1 GCA_023249285.1 bacterium
AGATTTGTTGCTCTTTTCGCCCGAATTGTCCTCTCGAATTTCGGATCCACATGCAGTGATTCCCAAAAATACGGATATTCAGTCGTTAATCCATAATTTGCATTAAGCTGTGTTACGATGATGGTCATGAAAAAATTCATGGCCGTACTGGGTGTTTTGTTGGGGATTCTGGCTAGTTACCCACAGGCGCTCACTCTGCAGGAGGCTGTGGCATGGTCTCTCTCCAACCATCCTGCTTTAAAAAGTGTTTTTCAAGATTATGAGTTGACTGACGCTCAGATTCAACGTGAGTCTGGACTTCCTAACCCGATTGCCTCGGGTGCCTTTTTATCCGGTGCTGAATCGAAGAAGGAGTGGGGGGTTGAACAGGATATTTCCAAGTGGTTTTTTGCTTTTTTGAAAGGCAAACATTTTGACGCCCAACGCGCCCAGACTAAGGCCGCTATTGCCAAGGCTGTTATTGAACAACGCTTTCAAACCAAATTGGCCTATGTGACGTTTCAATCTGATCTGGACATCCATGAGCTTAATCAACAGGTTCTAGAGTCTGAAAAAGCAGCGTTAGACTTGGCTCAAAAGCAATTTGATGCGGGTAATACCAGTGCCTTAGATCTCGCGATTCAAAAATCGGTGTATACAGATCGACAGATTGACTTTGAAAAAAGTCTTGTCCAATTGGACCAAGATCACTTGCTTTTACAACAAGAGTTAGGTGTTACGACTTCCAATTGGGCAATCACAGAAAAAATGCCAAACTTGCCCATTACAGACCCAACTTTAGCGGTACTGGAGTCCAGCGTTTCAAAGAATATCGAGATGGTCTTGTTGGAGGTGCAACTCACTCAGATCAAAGAGAGCCAGTTTTCAAACCAGTTGGCGGACGCTGTTCAAAGTATTTCGGTAGGAATCAAGCAAGAAAGCGAAGGGGTTACTAAAACAGGCCCTTCCTTCCAAGTGAGCGTTCCCCTTTGGAATCAAGGCCAGAACTCAGTCAGGAAAGATGAGGCTGAGATTAAAAAATTAATGTTTTTGATGCAAACTAAAAAACAAGCTCTTTTGACCGAAATCCGTATGACCTACGCTCAGCTTCTTTCTCTAAAAAAACAAGCAGTGCTTGTTCAGGCCTCCCTGATCCCGGCGCGAACCGAAGCCTTGGATCAGACGTTGAAGCATTACAACTACATGCTCAAAGGGGTGTACGCGCTACTCCAAGCCAAGCAAGAGGAGTTAACGGCTAAAAAGGCCTATTTGATCTTGGTTCGGGACTATTGGGTGACACGGTGGAAATTAGAACAGCTGACAGGTTTGGATTTTTCAAAGGAGAGTAGGCATGACTAAGTGGGTCTTGAAATCTTTTTTGGGGGTATTCCTTTTGGGAGCGGCTGCCTTGGCCTATACACCGGTTACGATGCCCAATGGGTCAACACTGGCATGGAAAATGGTTAATGGGGTTAAGGAATATCGCCTAACGGTCGAAGAATTTGAGCATGAATTTACTCCTGGATTCAAAGCCAAAGTGTGGGGATATAACGGACAGACCCCTGGGCCTACTATTGAGGCGGTTGAAGGGGATCACATACGGATTTTGGTCACCAATAAATTACCAGAAGCTACGGCGGTCCATTGGCATGGTGTATTTTTGCCGAATGGCATGGATGGGGTTCAGGGGCTCACCCAAACAGGTATTGGTCCCGGAGAAACGTTTGCTTATACCTTCACGCTCAAGCAGCATGGCACGTTTATGTATCATTCACATGGGGATGAAATGACGCAAATGGGAATGGGGACGATGGGGTTTTTCATTGTACATCCCAAAAAAGAGCCTTACAAAATTAACCGTGATTTTGCTATTTTTTTGAATGAATGGTCGATAGCGCCTGGTACAGCCAAGCCCAATCCCAATGTGATGACTGATTTTAATACCTTCACCTTCAATAGCCGTGTCTTTCCTGGTACGGATCCTTTAATTGTCAAAAAAGGAGATCGCGTACGGATTCGATTTGGGAACGTCGGCCAGGAATCCCATCCCATTCATATCCATGGTCATGCGTTTAGGGTGGTGGCCACTGACGGGGGTGATGTGCCTGCCTCTGCGCAATATCCCGACACCACAGTGGTTGTTTTTCCAGGGCAAACGCGAGATGTGGAATTTATTGCCAATGCACCCGGTGATTGGCCGCTTCATTGTCATCGCCGTCATCATCCGATGAATGCGATGGGGCACGAGGTGCCCAATATGCTGGGTGTCAATCAGGGTGGGACGGAAGAAAAAATTCAAAAATTGGTCCCTGACTATATGGCGATGGGTGAAACGGGTATGCATGAGATGTCTGAAATGAGCGATCACATGGAAGGGCCTGATAATACGGTGCCAATGATGGCTGGAGAAGGTCCATTCGGTGCTATTGGGATGGGCGGCATGTTTACGATTGTCAAAGTGCGTGAAACCTTAAAATCCTATAACGAAGATCCAGGGTGGTATCCCCATCCCAAAGGGACGGTGTCTGAATTGGTATCGCCTGTAAAGAAGTGAGAGGAGACGACTATATGCCTAAAGAAGAATCTAAGCCCTTCCAATTAAAAATTATCGGGATGGATAATCCCCACTGCATGGGAACCGTTCGTCGCGCCATTGCTTCACTACCCGGAATCTTGGATTTGAAGTTAGCCGTTAATCAGAGAGCG
>JAHFCZ010000071.1 GCA_023249285.1 bacterium
ACGAAGGAGCTTTTCTTCAGCTGGGGGTTCACTTTCCCCTTTCGGGGTCACCTTCCCAACCAAGATATCGCCCGCTTTTACAATCGCACCCACGCGGATAATCCCGTTTTCGTCGAGGTTACGAACCGCCTCTTCAGAAACGTTTGGAATTTCCCAAGTGATTTCTTCTGGGCCTAATTTAGTCGTCCGCACATCCACTTCATATTTGTGAATATGGATGGAGGAGAAGGTGTCATTTTTGACCAAGCGCTCGGAGATGATGATCGCGTCTTCGAAGTTGTACCCTTCCCATGGCAAGAACGCCACTAAGACGTTTTTACCCAGTGAAAGTTCCCCGTTAAAGGTGGAGGTTCCGTCCGCCAATACATCGCCTTTTTTAATCTTATCGCCCACATTAACAATAGGTTTTTGATTTTTACAGGTGTTTTGGTTAGAACGGAAATATTTTTGGAGGGTATAGGCGGTTTCTTTACCTGCACTATTTTTTACTACCACGACATCCCCGGTGACTTTAGTCACGGTGCCGCCATCATGTGCGATGACCATGGTGCAGGAATCCCGGGCAACGGTTTCTTCTAGACCGGTCCCCGTAAAGGGCGATTCCGGGTAGATCAACGGAACGGCTTGACGTTGCATGTTCGCACCCATCAAGGCACGGTTTGCGTCATCGTGTTCTAAGAATGGAATCAACCCACAAGAAACCCCCACAATTTGTCGGGGAGACACCCCAATGTATTGGATGTCCTCGGCCTTGACCAAGCTGAACTCACGGTTGTGACGCGCAATAATGAAACTACCGGTCAGCTTCCCGTCTTTTGCGGGAGAATCCCAAGGAGCAATGTAGTATTTGTCTTCAACGTCTGCAGTTACATACTCCACATCGGTTGAAACTTTGCCTTTGTGTACTTTCAAATAGGGAGTTTCAATAAACCCAAATTCGTTCACCCGTGCATAGGTGGCCAAAGGACCAATCAACCCTGCGTTCGGACCTTCAGGCGTTTCAATCGGACAAATCCGACCGTAGTGAGAAGGATGGATATCCCGCACTTCAAACCCTGCGCGTTCTTTGGTCAACCCACCTGGCCCTAAGGCAGACAGACGGCGCTTATGCGCGATCTCCGCAAGCGGGTTGGTTTGGTCCATAAATTGAGAAAGCTGAGAACTTCCGAAGAACTCACGCATGACCGCAACTAAAGGACGGATATTGATGAGGTGTTGCGGGGCAATTTTTTCGTTGCCTTTCACCGCCAATTGCTCACGAATTAACCGCTCAAGACGCGCAAGCCCAATTCGGAATTGTTTTTGGAGCTGTTCACCCACGCTGCGAATCCGACGGTTACCTAAGTGGTCGATATCGTCCGTGATCCCTTCACCATGGATCAAGTCAATCACGTTGTTTACAACCGCAACTACGTCGTCTTTCGTCACTACAGTGGTTTGGATGTCCACGTTTAAATCCAAACGCTTGTTGATCCGGTAACGCCCCACGTTGCCCAGATCATATTTTGCAGGATCAAAGAACAAGTTGCTCAGCAAGGATTTTGCACCATCCAGGGTTACAGGATCGCCAGGGCGGAGCTTACGATAAATCTCGAGCAAACATTCGTCTTGAGATTCGATCGGTGCTTTGTCGAGTGTTTTAGTAATGATTTCTTTATCTTTACAGATTTTCAACACATCTTCGGTGGTATATCCCAAGGCCCCGAGGAGCATCGTCACCGGTAATTTTTTGATTTTGTTGATGTTTGCGTAGATGATGTTGTTGGTATCCGATTCGATTTCCAACCAAGCACCACGTGATGGGATAATCGTTGCGAGATAGTGAATGCGGTCTGCAGTGATTCCCACTTTTTTGCGGAAATAGACCCCGGGGGAACGCACAAATTGGCTGACGACCACCCGTTCTGTTCCGTTGACCAAGAAGGTCCCCGCTTCAGACATAATTGGAATGGCTGACATGAAGACTTCTTGTTCTGCAATTTCACCGGTTTCACGGTTAATCAAGCGAACAGGAACGCGTAATGAAGCAGAGTAAGTGATTTCTTTAATTTGGCAATCTTCGAAGCTGTATTCGGGTTCGTCGAGACGGTAGTTTTCTAAAAACTCCAACTCGTATTTGCCATTGTAGGCTTTGATGGGGGAAATATTACGGAATTCTTCTTTGAGGCCTTCTTGAATGAAAGTTTTGAATGATTGAACTTGGATTTCAATCAAATTAGGAATCTCGATGTTCTCTTTAACCGATTGGTCGTGGAGCTGAACTCTTTTTCTTATTTTTAAAGATTGCACTCGTTTCACCTCGTAACAAAACATAACCTGAGACTTACGTGGATAAGTCTCAGGTTCGTTTTAGGATTGATATTCTGGCTGAACTATTTGATCTCTACTTTTGCGCCTTGTTCTTCAAGTTCCTTTTTCATTTTTTCGGCTTCTTCACGAGATACGCCTTCTTTAAGGGGCTTCGGAGCAGAGTCTACCAAATCCTTGGCTTCTTTGAGGCCAAGACCGGTTAATTCACGAACGACCTTCAATACTTGAATCTTTTTGTCACCGGTTGAAGCGAGGACAACAGTTACTGTTGAAGATACTTCTTCAGCAGCAGCTGCACCAGCGCCTGCACCTTGAGCAGCAACACCAGCGAAAGCCATCGGTGCTGCGGCAACAACGCCAAATTTATCTTCTAATGCTTTTACAAGTTCTGAAAGCTCCAACACAGTTAGTGTTTCGATGCTTTCGATGATCCCTTTTGATTTAGCTGATACGTTAACTTCTGTAGTGGTCATTGCTGACTATACCTCCTGTTTTTTTTCCTGAATTGCTGATAACACGTATACTAGGCCGCGTGTGGGACCTGAAATACTTGCAACGAGTCTGTTGAGCGGGGACTTCAATGAACCCACCAGCTGCGCAAGCAGTTCCTCCCTTCCGGGTAATTGTGCGAGTGCTGTAACGCCTTCTTCACTTAACACCCCATTGTCTAAGATTCCACCCTTAATGCTGAACTTGTCGACTTCTTTTTTGAAGTCCACCAAGACCTTGGTCAGTTTAATCGCATCAGCTTGGGAATGGATTACAGCTGAAGGACCTACCAAAAACTCGCTTGGATAAGCGATATTCAACTCATCCAATGCACGTCGGGTTAACGTGTTTTTGTACACGGACAACCGACCACCCTCTTTTTTGAGCAAACGACGCAAATGGGTCAATTCACCCACGGTCAACCCTCTGAAGTCGGCAAACAACACTACTGAAGCGCCGTTGACTTCTTCTTTAATGCGACCGAGAATTTGCTCTTTTACAACTTTTGCAGCACTCATTGTTATGCAGCCTCCTTCCACTTCACTTTAAGGGGCTCAATAAAAATCCCTGGGCTCATGGTTGCGCACAGAGAAATTGAGCGGAAGTAAATTCCCTTGGCTTTTGAGGGCTTCACTTTTTGAAGCGTGTCGTACACCACCGCAAGGTTTTCAACCAACTTCTCAACCGGAAAAGATTTTTTACCGATGATGATGTGGATAATCCCAGCCTTGTCGTTTTTGTATTCCAAACGACCGGCCTTAAATTCTTGAATGGCTGAAGTGAGGTTGGTAGTCACTGTTCCACTTTTGGGATTTGGCATCAGACCTTTAGCACCCAAGATCTTACCCAATCTCCCCACTTTTGCCATCATGTCCGGGGTGGTGATCACAAGGTCAAAATCCAAAAATCCATTTTGGATTTGCTCGACCAAGTCTTCAGACCCCACATGATCTGCACCCGCTTGGCGGGCTTCATTGAGCTTATCTGCACCCGCGATGACCGCAATCCGAGTGGTCGTCCCAGTACCATTAGGCAAAGAGAGCGTTCCGCGAAGCTGTTGATCGGATTGACGGGGATCGATGCCCAGTGCAACATGCAGCTCTAAAGT
This sequence comes from bacterium, assembly GCA_023249285.1. Classification (GTDB taxonomy): domain Bacteria; phylum Margulisbacteria; class Marinamargulisbacteria; order SXXA01; family JAHFDB01; genus JAHFCZ01. The sequence goes on from JAHFCZ010000071.1 coordinate 3,908, forward strand.
TTCATCAAACTTTGCTGAAGAAAAAGACTTTAACAAGCTGACTGCCTCCGAGGGCGAGTACATCTTGGTGCGGTCTACGAGTTTTTGCTGTTCGAGATAACGCTTACCTGATTTCATGACTCTACCTTTACTCCCATACTTCTTGCTGAACCTGCAATAATTTTCATCGCAGCTTCCATGTCATTGGAATTTAAATCTGCCATCTTTTGCTTGGCCACTTCTTCGAGTTGCGCACGCGTCAATGTTCCAAGGATTGCGGTGTTTGGCGTCGCAGATCCTTTGGGCAAATTCAAAATCTTTTTGATTAATACTGAAGCAGGTGGGGTTTTGAGGATAAATGTGAACGTCTTGTCTTTGAAGACCGTAATTTCAACGGGAATAACCGTATCGCCCTTCTCCCGAGTTTGCTCGTTATAGGCCTTGCAGAACTCCATAATATTCACCCCATGTTGACCCAAGGCCGGACCTATTGGAGGTGCAGGGTTCGCTTTCCCCGCTTGAATTTGGAGCTTAATAATCGCTTGAACTGGTTTGCTTTGCTTCGCCATGGCTTACCTCTACTCTCTCTTACACTGCTTTTTCGACTTGATCGAAATCCAATTGAACCGGAGTTTCTCGACCAAAAATGGATATCAACGCTTTAAGATTCCCCTTCTCAGGATTGATCTCAGAAATCGGACCGGAATACCCTCGGAAAGGACCGGCAACAACCTTAATCACTTCACCCTCTTCAAAGTCAACATCCACCTTACGAACACCCTCGCCCACCTTACGGAGGACCTTGAGGATTTCATCTTCTGTGACCGGAGTTGGATGCGTTTTGGAGCCAATAAATTTAGAGACACCTGTAATTGACTTCAGTTCGTAGTAGAGCTGATCACCCATTTCCATCTGGATAAACACATACCCCGGAAAAATCTTTACCGTTTTTTCCAAACGCTTGTTGTTCTTAATTTCAACCGTGTCTTCTTGGGGAACGAGCACTTGGAAAATGCGGTCTTGGTAGCCACGCTCTTCCATCAACGTGTAAATACGGGTCTGGACCTTGCCCTCTTGATTAGAGTAGCACTGGAGAATATACCATTGTCCACGAGGCCCATTGGTCTCGACGGGAGCTTGTTCTTCTACCACTGTTGTTTCGTCTTGCGTTTGTTCGCTCAATTCGTGATCCATGCCGTAGTTTCTCTTATTTCAGGGTCTGCAAAATACTCAGTAATTTTGTCAAACCAAAATCAACAACCCCTATTCCTACCATAAAAGTCACCATAATGACAAATACAGCGTTTGTTGATTTTATAATTTCCTTTCTTGCCGGCCATTCGATCCGACTGAATTCAACCCTGAAATCTTCCATAGACAGTTTTCGGGGAGCTGGTCGAGAGGGGGGTTTTACCTCTTCTGCAACAGTTACTTCTGCATTTTTGGACATTTAATCTAGGTTATTTCCTTCAATGAAGTTTAAACTCGAATCTGGCAGGCCCGGCCGGATTCGAACCGACAACACTCGGTTTTGGAGACCGACGCTCTACCAGTTGGAGCTACGGGCCTAAAAGTTACTTGGTCTCTTTATGGAACGTGTGTTTCTTGCAGAATTTACAGTATTTTTTCAACTGAATTCGGCCAGAAGCTGTGTTTTTGTTTTTGGTGGTGTGGTAAGAGCTTTTTGAACACCCTTCTTCTTCGCACCGGATAATAATCTGAACTCTCACGGTTTTCCCTCTCAAGCAGGCGATGATTAAGTCGCAAATGGTCCGAGGAGTGTATCACGCGTCAAAATCAGTGTCAACAGATGGTCCAAATGGGTATCCTGTGATAGGGTGTGGTGGTGATGAAAACGGATACCCTCTATCTTCAGGCCGCGAACGGCCAAAACCACCGTGGCAGACCCCCCATTTGGATGATGCGTCAAGCAGGACGTTATCTGCCAGAGTACCGGACTATTCGTGAAAAACACGGGTTTTTGGACATGATTCGCACCCCTGACGTGGCCTGTGAGATTACCCTCCAGCCGATCCATCGATTTGGGTTTGATGCCGCGATCCTCTTTTCGGATATTTTGGTCACCGCGGATGCGATGGGCGCACCGGTGCAATTTATAGAGAAACGTGGCCCTGTTTTTGAAGCTCCCATTCGAACATTGGCCGATATCAACAGGCTCTCTACAGGCGATGAGAATATTGAGAAACTGCAGTATGTCACAAACGCGATCCAGCTCCTCAAAACCCCGCTGGCAGCCCTACAGGTGCCCTTGATTGGGTTCGCGGGGGCGCCCTTTACGGTGGCGTCCTACATGATTGAGGGGCAATCGTCACCGGACTTAAAGATCACCAAGCAGATTATGATGCGGACCCCGGAAGTGCTGCATGCCCTTCTCCAAAAATTAAGCGATATGACTGTGCTGTACTTGAATGCGCAGATTAAGGCGGGTGTGGATGCGCTTCAATTGTTCGATACCTGGGCCTCACACTTGAGTTGGGGGGATTTCAAAACCTTCTCGCTTCCCTATATTGCCGATATCTTGGCCAGACTCGAGAACCCCCATCAGATCCCAGTGACGATGTTTTGCCGTGGCAGTAGCTATTTGGCACCCCTCATTGCCACGTTACCGGTTCAAGTTATCAGCCTGGACTGGGGATGTGATATCCGCTTGATCCGTGAACAATTGGGATCTCGGTTTGCACTACAGGGGAATTTGGATCCGTTTACGCTGTATGCTCGCCCTGATATTTTGGATGCGCGTGTGGATGACCTCCTCGATCGGATGGCCACAGACCCCGGATTTATTTTTAACTTAGGCCATGGGCTGATGCCCGACATGGATCCCGACCAAGTGAAGCGGGTGGTGGATCGCGTCCAGTCTCGCTCATGAGCGCGGCGATGTTGACCCCCGAGGTCATCGGGCGATATACCAAACCTGGCCCCCGATACACGAGCTATCCCACCGCCCCGGAATGGAAACTCTTTTCACCCCAAGACTATGCCCAGACCTTGAACCGATTTGGAGCATCCTGTGAGAGCCTGTCCTTGTATATTCACATTCCGTTTTGCGTGAGCATGTGCAGCTATTGCGGCTGTAATGTGGTCATTCGAAAAGCCAACGCACGGGTCGGGGATGTGTACCTGGATTATCTGGAAAAAGAACTCACTTTAGTCCAGCATGAAATCCGACGAAAACCCTTGTTGAAACAATTTCATATCGGGGGCGGGACGCCAAATTACTTGCAGCCGGATCAGCTGGAGCGGTTGATGCAGATGGTCAGCGCGCATTTTGACTGGGATCCCGAGGCTGAAATTGCCATTGAAATGGACCCCCGTTTGGCCACAGATGGCCATCTGGATGCCCTACGGACACTTGGATTCAATCGCATTTCGATGGGGATCCAGGATTTTGACCTCAAGGTCCAAGAAGCCGTCAATCGTGTACAGCCCTATGACATGGTGGACAACTTGATGCAAGGCCTCCGATCTCGGGGGTTTACCTCGATCAATATGGACCTGATTTACGGACTCCCCTTTCAGAGTCAGGCCTCGTTTGAAAAGACCATTGATCAGGTCTTGGCCTTGAGCCCAGATCGGATTGCCTTGTATAGCTTTGCCCATATTCCGTGGCTAAAATCTCACCAACGATTGATTGATCCTGAAACATTGCCCGTGGCCGCTGAAAAGTTGGGGATTTTTTTGATGGCCCGAGAACGGCTCTTGGCAGGCGGCTACGACGCGATTGCCATGGATCATTTTGCCAAATCCACGGATGAGATGGCCAAGGCCTATCATAGCGGGACATTATATCGGAATTTTATGGGATATACCCTCAAGCCTGCCGATGAATATTTGGGGGTCGGGGTGACCTCGATTGGATTCTTGGCCCATACCTTTGCTCAAAATTCGAAAGACTTGAAGGGTTATTATGCGGCTTTGGACCGCGGGGAATTGCCCGTGGAACGTGGCCTGGTTCTGACCGAAGACGACCAGCGACGTCAGTGGGTGATCTCGCAGTTGATGTGTCATTTCCGAGTGGATAAAGGGGAATTTTTACAGCGATTCGGGGTCAATTTTGAGACTTATTTTGAAGCAGAACAAGACCATTTGGCCCAGTGTGTTGCCGAAGGATTGATTACGCAGGACCCTACCGTCATTTCGGCCACGGCATTGGGACGGTTGTTTGTACGCAATGTCGCCATGGGGTTTGATTGGTATCTGCGGCAAGCCCAAGGCCATAAGCAATTTTCCAGTACTATCTAAATTGCCTCGGCATGCTCGCCTTCGGCTCTCGAGCACTCGGCATCGGTCGGTCAGACCAAGTCTGGGCCTCCCTCCTTACCTCTCAGCATTAATATGCTGTTCACCTACGGGACCTAATTAATCTTGCCTGCGTAGACCGTAAAGTGAGAACCGCGTGCAAAACCCACCACAGTTAGATTATGCTCACCCGCCCGTTGTACGGCCTGCCCGGTGGGGGCCAAGCGCGAAATG
>JAHFCZ010000149.1 GCA_023249285.1 bacterium
GCCCTCTCATGAGACCTATGGGGTGGCAGATGTCAGTGTTGAGGCTGCTGGGACGGTAGTGAGTGGCACAGTGAAACGTGTTCGGAAGCCCAAGGTGGAAGCGGCGATTTCTGGACTGGCACAGCCGGAAACACCGGTGTTGGATGATCTGGATCAGTTGGCTGTCAACCCCCCCGAAGATTTGGAAAAACGGTACAAAGAACGCCAGAAAAAGGTGAGTGATCTTTACAAGAAAGATCGTGGAGGGACGGTATGAGCGTCCCCTTTGATCTGTTTCGGCGTCAGCTGGCCAAGATGTACAAGGCTGCGGACCTCACTTACGCAGCGGCCCAAGATACCGCCTACGTTAAACGTTCTGGAGAGACGCGATACTTCCTATTCCATTACTTCTGGTGGCTCTTTATCAAGACGACGTTGCTCTATAGTGCGATTCGGTTCGTAGGGATCTTTGTATTCAATGGATTGCGGAACCGCATGGTGGCTTGGGTGGTGCGTTGGTATCTGCGCCGGTACTTTAAGCTCCGAGGCGTGACCTTCTACCGGACCTCGCCATTCCCTCAAAAACCCACACGACCCCTGGTGATTTTAACCACCAAGCTCCATACTTTTTCGGCGTTGTTTGCCCATCAGCTTTTTAATTTTCCGGTTTTGGTGCCTTTATCGGCTCAGTTTGAGCGCTACCGCATGATCCCGGGGTTGCCGAGCACCTTTATGGGTAAGGCTTTTCGGACGATGTCCTACGGGGAAGGGAGCCTTAATGTGGCTTGGCCCCATTTGAAGGCCTTGGTGGCGCAGGGACATTCGGTGATTGTGCAGGTGAATGCCGTGACCCATGATCCCCTTTTCCCCATGAAAACCCCGATTTATGAGGCGGTGAAGCAGATTTTGGCGGACCCGGATTTGGGGGCTGATTTGTTGTTTTTGAACCTTGACGGATTTGAGCGGTATCCCAAAGCGAGTCTGTTGTCTCCGATCCAGGTGCGGTGTGATTTGCGACCGCCAGAAGATGTGTATCCTCTCGATCCCAATGCCACATTGCAGGATAAATTAACGGCGGTGGCGCAGTTTTTGGCCATCCCGGACTATTGTATTGTGCGTGCTGAATAGCGTGTGAACGTAGGGAATACGATGCTCGGTGTGGATATTGTACAAGTGAATCGGATTGAAGCGGCTGTGGAGCGGCATGGTCAGGCCTTTTTGGACCGGATGTTTACCCCTGCTGAGCAAGCCTATTGTGAGCAATCCAAGATGCGGTTTGAGCGATATGCGGGGCGTTTTGCGGCCAAAGAAGCCGTGGCCAAGGTGATCTCCGAGGGCCCACGAGATTTTTGGTTGGAGATTGAAATTGTGAATCGCCCTTCCGGTGCCCCACAGGTCGTCCTTTCAGACCGACTTCGCGCCATTTTCCCGCATGACATTTCCATTTCGATTTCGCATGAGCGGGAGTATGCCGTGGCGGTGGCGGCGAGGGTTACGTCCCTTTAAACAGCCCTAATATTTTTTTGATGAGTGGGGGGTCGGGATCGGGGATTTGATCTTTACTGCCTTCAGAATTGGCTTCTTTTTTGAGGCTCATTTCGGCTGCACTCATTTTGGAGATGGGTTTGGGGCCGAAGACGTTTTGGGGTTTGAAGGGGTTGGCTGATGCGGCGGCGCGTTCAGCTTGCGCGAGGGCGGCTCCAATAGGAACCGTGTTGTACTGGGCACTCATCCAGACTTGCCGCTGGTCGGGGGTGCGGAGGTGGTGTGGATCGGTTTTTTGGAGACTGTCCATGAGCTTGAGCAAGGTGTCTTTTTCAGTTTGAGAAGGGGAAATTTCGTGAAGGAGTTCGAGTTTTTTGATGGCGTCCGTATGGGCATCATGTGGCGAATCCTGCTCGTTAAAGCTGGTTTCTAGAATGTGTTTGGCCTGCTCTTCAATCCGGGATGTCTGTTCGTTGGATGGGCCCCTAAGTTGTTCAGAGGCCCCGGACTGCTCAGCAGCGTAGCTGGATGCGACTCCGCCCGCTGCCAAGCTAGACTCCTAATCCCCAATCATTGGCGATATGTATCCCACGACGGGCATTGTCTGAGGACGCGGCAGATGCGCTATTGTCCACAGGTAAAATCCCTTGTCGTCTTGCTTTTTCAGCGGGATCGAGAAGAATCTCTTTTTCATGAAATTCCTCGATTTGCTGGTCGATAAGCTTGGCGAGGACTTTATCAAAAGGCTCCGGGGCAGGCTTTTTCTCACCAACCTCATCGGTACTGGACTTGGTTTCGTCCACATGCGCATCGTCGTGAACCGAGTCCGAATGTTCGGGTTTGTCACTGCGGTATTTGTTGATAGCGTCACGATTGGCTTTTGCTGGGTCGAAGAAAGAACTGCTGCTGGCTTTGATTGGATCCATTTTTCTCACCTCCTTTTCTTGTGCTGTCTTATCCCAAATAACGACATTATTGAGCAAAAAGATGCATCGAAATAAATCGCTATATTAAACGGACTAATTCTTCGGCTATTTTGAGGCTGGATTTGCCGTCACCGTAGGGGTTCTTGGCTGCGCTCATCGCTGCATGTAGCGTCGGGGTGGCTAAGAGTAGGTTCGTGTGTTGGATGATCGAATCGCTGTCCCGACCCACGAGTTTGGCAATGCCGGTGGCGAGGCCTTCGGGTCTTTCTGTGAT
>JAHFCZ010000006.1 GCA_023249285.1 bacterium
CTACGAACTCCAACCTGGAGAGGGGGTCAAAATTAGTAAGATTACCTCGCTGAACAAGGATATCGCACTGAAACTGGCGGTGGTGGATGTGCGGATTGAAGCTCCAATCCCTGGGAAAGCCTTGGTGGGGATCGAGGTTCCCAATACCGATATTGAAACGATTGTCATGCGGCATTTGGTGGATGGCGGGGACTTTTTCTCGCATCCGTCCAAGCTGATTGCGGCGATGGGACTGACGATTACCGGTGAGTCTGTGTTTATGGACTTGGCCAAAATGCCGCACGTGTTAATTGCCGGGGCGACGGGGTCCGGAAAGAGTGTCTGTGTAAACGCCATTATCCTCTCAATTTTGATGCGGGCCACCCCTGATGAGGTCAAATTTTTGATGATTGACCCTAAAAAAGTAGAGTTGAGCTTGTATGAGGGAATCCCCCATTTGTTGGCCCCGGTGGTGACCAATCCCAATAAGGCGGCAGCGACCTTGAAACAGTGGGCGCTTCTAGAAATGGAGCGACGCTACGAGGTGTTTTCTCACGTGGGGGTCAAGGATATTTTGGGCTACAACCAATGGATTGAGAAAAACCCCGGTCAGAAAAAATTGCCCTATATTGTGGTGATCATCGATGAGTTGGCGGACTTGATGATGGTGGCGGCCCAAGATGTAGAATCGACTATTTGTCGTTTGGCACAGATGTCTCGGGCGACTGGGATTCACTTGGTAATCGCGACCCAGCGACCCAGCGTGAATGTTATTACGGGATTGATTAAGGCGAACGTGCCGTCTCGGATTTCCTTTTTCTTGCAGTCTCAAATCGACTCTCGGACCATTTTGGATATGCCGGGGGCGGAGAAGCTTTTGGGGAAGGGCGATATGCTCTATTCCCCGGTAGGCTCCTTTAAACCTAAACGGTTACAGGGGATTTTTGTGGGTGAAAAAGAGATTAAACAAGTGGTGAATTTTCTGAAGGCCCAAGGGTCTCCGGAGTATCTTGCTGAAATTATTGATGTGACGCCGATTGAGGCGGAAGCTAAAAAAGGGGGGCATGTGTCGGCACAGGATGATCAAGACGAGCTGTTTGAAGAGGCTAAAATGATTGCGCAATCTCAGGAAACCCCCTCAATTTCTTACCTCCAACGCAAGCTTCGGGTCGGGTACAATCGTGCGGCACGACTCATGGAAGAGCTTGAAAAGCAAGGACTGATCATTCGGCAGGACAAGTAATGGGTTCTGTGCTAGGATAGCCGGAATTCCACGAAGGGAGACTTCATGTCAATGCCAACGATTCAAATAGGGCTGCTGGGCTTAGGAAATGTCGGGACCGGAGTTCTAAATATTTTGACTCATCATGCCGATATGTTGTCCCAACGCACCGGTAAAAAATTAAAAGTAAAATCTATTCTTGTCCGCGACTTGGCGAAGTACCACCATTACAAAATGCCCGGGGTGAAGTTGACCTCCAAGCCTGAAGATATCCTGGAAGATCCGGATATCCAAATCGTTGTTGAGGCCATGGGTGGTGAGAATCCGGCCTATGGGTTTATCAAGCAAGCCCTGACTTCGGGGAAATTTGTGGTCACGGCCAATAAAGAAGTGGTCTCTAAGCATAAAAAAGAGTTTTTTGAGCTCGCTAAACAGCATAAAGTTGATATCTATTTTGAGGCCTCAGTAGGCGGCGGGATTCCCCTGATTCGGTCACTAAAAGTGGGGTATGCGGCGAATCAAATCCAATCGTTGTATGGGATTTTGAATGGGACGACCAACTACATTCTGACTCAAATCGGGGACCAAGGGATGGAATTTGATGCGGCCATTAAAGCCGCCCAAAAATTGGGGTTTGCTGAGGCCGATCCGACCATGGATGTGTCCGGCTTGGACACGGCCTATAAACTCAGTATTTTGGCAGCAGTGGCCTTCAAGGTCGATGTACAGGTCTCGGATTTCCATTACGAAGGTATTGAATCTGTGACTTTAAAAGATATTCAATTGGCAAAAGAGCTCGGCTATGCCATTAAGCTTTTGGCGATAGGCTACCGAATGGGCAGTGCGGGCATGGTTTTTCGGGTACATCCGACGATGATTCCTTTGGACCAACCTCTTGCAGCGGTGCGTAATGAAGTGAATGCGGTGTTTTTTGTTGGGGATTCAGTGGGTGAGTCGATGTTGTCTGGAAAAGGCGCTGGTGGCTCTCCAACGGGGTCTGCGATTGTATCGGATATCGTGGACATTGCCTTTGATACCCGGGTGAGAGTGAGCCAAGATGGGAATGGCCATCGTCATGTGGTCTTGGATGGGGTAGAGTCCCCTCACTATGAAAATAAACGGAATCTTGAAGATGCGCTTTCCAAAGTGAACCTCGTGAATATCGAAGACACCTACTCCCAGTTTTATCTGCGAGTCTTGGTCACGGATACGACAGGGGCTTTGGCTAAATTGGCCTCCGTGTTGGGCGATCAAGAGGTGAGCATTTCCAAAATGATTCAACGCGATATGGTGGGCAATTGTGCCGAGGTGGTGATTGTTACCCATAAGATCAAGGAATCCTACATGCAGCAGGCCCTGAGCAATGTGAAGGCCTTAAGCTGCGTGAAAAAAGTGGAATCTGTGATTCGCGTCGGGCTGGAAGAGGTTTAGAACACCAAACGCGGTAATTGCTTAATGCGATCTAACAAGGCTTTGGCGTCGTGTTTGATTGCCTCTGTGCTTGCCTCGGGTTTGAGCCAACTCTCTTGAATAGGGCCTTCATTGAGAAACAGACTTTTGAGGATGGGCTCCAGATGGTCTTGAACGGCATTGGGCGTACAATGCGTGATGAGTAGTGCTTTGATCTCACCCAAAATTTTGTCTTGCGTATGGACGTCCTTTAGGGCTTGTGGTGCGTCTGAGACCAGTACGCTGACCCGTTCAAAGGGCTCGGTCAGGTAATACATTAAGTCTTTGCCTTGGCCATAGAAAAAGTCTTTGATTTGGCTGAGCAGGGGATCCGAAAACCCATTGAGCATGTTGTCGGCGCTGATTTCAGCAATTTCGGTTCGAGCATCGGTTTGGGGTTTGCGTTCAGCTTGGAGTCTCTGGGCGGCATCCGCAAACGACAGACCGGCATTCAGGAGGGTATGCATGAGCGCAACGTCCTCGGCGGCTTGGTTGATCCCTACACCAATAAAGGGGGTAATGGGATGGGTGGCGTCTCCGATGCCGATTAAGAGGCGTCCTTGGGCATCCGTGCCGGACCAGTGTCCGAATTTTCCTGAGTATAGACCGCCGATGATGATGTCATTCTCTAAATGCGGGACCATGGTGTCTGTGAATCCCATTCTTTGCAGGAGTTCCTTGCGTTTTTCCAGGTCTTTGAAGGGGGCAAGATTTTCTTCTGGACCAAATACTACCAGGTTCATACCCCCCGATTTGATGGACATTCCGCCAATGGTGATGCCGAGATCTTCGAGCGGCCAAACATGAAAATAATGGGGATCGACGTGTGCAGGGAGGTCCGTGCTATTCATTGAAAAGTAGCTGAGTACAAATTTTTGGGCCTGAAGACTTTCGTCACTATCCCCATGGGTGTGACCGATGACTTTTCGAACGGGGGAATTGTAGCCATCTGCACCGAAAATGACTTGTGCAGGTTGCCCCAGCCCGTAGTCTGATTTTTGCATGTCGAAGGGGGTCCCATATTGGATTTTAATGCCCATTGCTTTGGCCTCTTCCAAGAGGGTGTCTACGATAGCTGCCCGGGGGATAGACCATAAAAAGGGACGATTTCCTTCTGGGGTATAGGGTGCCGTGATCATCATTTCTGGGGTGGGGAAAATATGTTGCCCGTACAGGGGTACGGCGGCGTCTTGAATGGTGGTTAATCCCAGGTCAGCCCAGGCTTTTAGTCCGATTGGGGCAAGGGTGACATTAAAGGCGCGCGCAGGATCAAAACTGTCTTGGGCGGATCTTTCATAGACGGTGACATTCGTGTAACCGAGCTGGTGAAGGGCTTGGGCCATACTGAGCCCTGCAGGCCCTGCCCCAACAACGGCAATCGCGATATTTTTATGTAACATGAAAATCCTCCTCAGTGTTTGTGGAAGGAAAGTACACGTTAATGACGAAACAAGGCTAATTCTTATAAAGAATAGGGACTATTCCTAAAATTGATGCCGTCTATAAATAGCTTTCGCCCAATTGTCCGCAAGCGGCTGAGATATCTTGGCCTTTTTTGTATCTAACCGTGACCGGGACTCTCGCGTCTTCAATCCAAGATTTGATCTTGTGGAGGACCTTGGTTGGGACCGGTTTGAAGGGGATTTTGGGGTGGGGGTTGAGATTAATGAGGTTGATTTTGGCTCTTAGATATTTGGCTAGGGCAATGAGGTCACGGATGTCTTCGGGTTCGTCGTTTTTGCCTTCTAGAAGGGTGTATTCAAGGGTGAGCTTTCGGTTGTGTTTGGTCTGATAGGTATTGAGTAGTTTGGCGACTTCAGTAATAGGGTTGCGGTTTTCGATGGGCATGATGGCGGGGCGTTTGGCAGGATTGGCATTGCCCACTGAAAAGGCGAGATTGAGTTTCCGATCCGTCTCGATCAGACGTTTAATCCCGGCAATATAGCCGGAGGTTGAAACTGTGATTTTTCGCTTGCTAATGTTGAAGCCGTAGGGGGCTTGCAGGATATCAATGGCCTTCATGACATTGTCGTAATTGAGGAGGGGCTCGCCCATGCCCATAAACACGAGATGCGAAATTTGGTGACCGTCTTGCATGGCCTGAAAGATTTGGCCGACGATTTCGTGGGTATGAAGATTTCGTTTAAATCCGACCACACCGGTGAGGCAAAATTTACAGTCTACTGGGCACCCCGCCTGGGAGGAAACGCAAAGGGTGGTGTAGGTTTTCTCTTTGAGGACAACCGATTCGACTTTTTGACCCTCTGTTAATTCGAAGACATATTTAATGGCGAGGCCATCTTTGGAGGGGAAAAGTTGAAGGCTTTTGTAAAAGGAAGAGTCGATCGTTGCTTGGAGTTTTTCGCGATTTGCTTTTGACAAGTTGGACATTGATTCAAAATCTGATACTTTTTTCTGGTACACCCAATCTAAGATTTGCTTGGCCGTAAAGGTCGGTAAGCCTAACTCTGAGATCAGATGTTGGCATTCTTCTTGGGTAAGTCCGAGTAAATGAGGTTTGTCCATAATTAAGTGTCATCATAAGCTAGTCCCAGATGCAGAGCAAGATAGGAGAAACGGATTGGATCAACGACAAGTAGATCATCGACCAGAACAAGGGTTTGCGGAATGGATGGAAGAGCTTCAAATTTTGATGCGAGGGGTGGAAGGGCAATATCAGCCGCTGGCGCAGCATATGTCGGTCGCGGCTGTTCGTCTGACCCAAGAGGATCCGGAAATTCATGATTTGAATTTGGTGGATACCACGCTCGATGAATTGCGGCGTGCGTTTAAGGTGTTTTTACCGTATCGGGATATTCGAAAAGTCTGTTTGTTTGGGTCGGCACGGACCCGCGAAGATGACGAGGACTATCAAATGGCCTTGCGATTCTCGGAGCAAATTACACAAAAAGGCTTCATGATGATTACGGGGGCTGGTCCTGGGATTATGGAAGCGGGGAATCGGGGGGCAGTTCAGGATATGAGCTTTGGGCTGAATATTCATTTGCCTTTTGAGCAAGCGCCGAACCCGTACATTGCGAATGACTCGAAGCTGGTGTCTTTTAAGTACTTTTTTAATCGTAAATTGGTGTTTTTGAAAGAATCGGATGCGACGGTATTGTTTCCTGGCGGATTTGGGACCCACGATGAAGGCTTTGAAAGCTTGACCCTTTTGCAAACAGGGCGATGTGCGCCGCGGCCCGTGATTTTATTGTCCAAGCCAAACGATACCTATTGGAAAAAATGGGAAGATTTTGTGGTTACGGAGCTCTGTGATAAGGGCTTTATTTCTCGGGAAGATTTGTCTTTGTTTAGCCTGGCTACGTCGGCTGAAGAAGCGGTGGAGCTGACCCAGTTGTTTTATAAAAATTATCACTCGATCCGGTATTTTCGGGATTTGGCGGTAATGCGATTGAACACCGCGTTGAGCCCTGACGTGCTCAAAGAGTTGAATGGTCGGTTTAAGGATTTGTTGTTGACAGGGGAATTCCAAATGGCAGCCCTCGATCAGGTGGCGTTGGATCGGGCGGTTTATCTGGATAAACCGAGGTTGATTTTCCGATTTGATAAGATGGCCTATGGTCGGTTGTGTGAGTTGATTTGGTTTATCAATAAAATTGAAAGTTGAGGCTCACTGAGATATGATGCATCGGTTCTTTGCAGTGTGTTTTTTCAATCCAAAAAGGAGATCTTAATGTTGCATTTTTTCCTCGAAGGTGGACCGATGATGTTCCCCCTCCTACTTTGCTCGATTGCCGCGCTTTATGTGATTTTTTGGAAGGCGTGGGCGTTACTTCGATGTGGCTTAGTTAGCCCCGTCTATTATGAGCGGATCCAAAATTTGTTACTGACACAAGGTCGTGACAAAACAATTCAAGATTTGCGCGCAGGACATGCGCCTGGTGATGTTTTGGTGGCCACTGTTTTGTCGACCATTGAGCTGCCTCGCGAGGAAGTTCAGGAGCATGTTCAAGCTGCCCAGCATCAAGTGATGGTGGATTTGGAAAAAGGCTTGGGCTTTTTGCACAGCTTGATTAGCATTGCGCCAATGATCGGTCTTTTGGGCACAGTTTTGGGGTTGATGGATATTTTTAGAAGTATTGCGGGTGCTGCAACTGGGGATGTGACGGGGATGTACGCCGGGATTTCGGTGGCCTTGATCAACACAGTGTCTGGGTTGGCCGTCGCGATTCCTTGTGCATTTTTCTATCAATTTTTCTCTCAAAGAGTGGATCAACTGACCGCCAAAATCTCGACCCAGCTCATGGCATTGTTGGCGTTTTGTCGTCAGCATGCCCGTTAGAGGAGAGCGCGCATGATATGGCGGACTCGCAGGCGTCGTCCGGAATTGCGATTTGAAGTCATTCCGTTGATTGACGTCATGTTTACTTTGTTGATTTTCTTTGTCATTTTCTCCAGTGTCCTGGCAACCTATCAGAACAATCGTGGGATGAAAATGCGCTTGCCCTCTGCGGCAACGGTGACCTCTGAGAAGAAGTTTGTCACGCTAACCATTGACGAAGATGGGGCGTTTTTCTTGGATAAAGAACCCATCGAAGTGGACCAAATTCGAACTGAAATTGCGACCCAAATGCAGGGGAATCCCCAGCTGCAAGTGATGATTAATGCCGATCAGGATGTGGCCTATGAACGCCTGGTCCGGGCCTTAGATGAGGTGCGATTAGGGGGCTGCTACGATGTGGTCCTTCAAGCGGAACGAAAGGCCGAGGATGCTAAACGAAGATAAATTTTCTCATTTTGGCGCGATGATGCTGAGCTTGATGGTGCATGCGTGCTTGCTTTTTTTTGTGGTGCCCATTATTCCGCTTAAGATTGAATCCTCGAACCAGTATTTTATTCCGGTTCGTTTGGACTTAGGCCAGATTGAGCGTCCAGTGACGGCAGAAGAGCCTGGGCATAGCGGGACGACAAAGCCTGCTCAGCAAGGGGCAATCGAAGGCGGTGAAAAAAAAGTGCTGCCCAAAGGCGAGCTGCCAGCTAAGCCGATGCCGCAATCCAATGAAGCTGAAGGCGTGGCCAAGCCTGCCGGGATGCCCGGGGATCGGGCCAATGCGACTACGGCCAATGTGGTGGTGCCCATTTACCCGAAAGTGGCCCTGAATAACAATTGGACAGGAACCGTGGTGGTCCGGATTCATCTGGATAGCCAAGGACGCCCGGGGTTGGTGGACTTGGTGAAATCTTCGGGATACTTGGTTCTGGATGAGGCGTTTATTCGAACCATAAAAAACTATTACACCTTTAAGCCCAAGCGGGTGATGGGGGTCGATGTGGCCGATGTGATTAATATGTCTTATACCTACAGCCTGGATCATTAAGGCCAATTGATTAAGAAGGGATTGCCAATGCGAAAGCTGATTTTCGGGTGTGTGATGTTAATGCTGGGTGTGGGGACGTTACAGGCGCAAGTGCAACAATTGGGCCAAGCGACGATTGCCGCTTCCAAGGGGACCCATGTTTTAGACAACGAATTTTTGAAAATTATTGTGAATGCGGGGCCTGAAGATCAGGGGCGTTTTGCGGTTGAGACCATGGGCGGTGATCCGGATAATGCCAACGATGATTATCAACCCTTGGTGTTTGGACGACCGATTCCCTGGACTTCGTATACGACTGTGTGGGTGGATGGCGAGGCCTATGTCTTCGGAGGCCTGAACCACAAGCTCAAAAAACGAAATGGCACCCCTGTGAAATATGGGGAGTTTGTCTCCCAAACTACCACGGATGAGGGGATTGTGACTGAATATAAATTTGGAAAAATTCGGGTGGCTCAAAAATTAAATTTCTTAAGAAATATATCGACCAAGGTCAAAGATTCTGCCTTGATTTCTTACGACGTCGCAAATTTGGATACGGCTTCCCACCGTGTTGGTCTGCGCTTGATGATGGATACGAAGCTTGGTGAAAATGACGGCGCTCCCTTCCGAATCGGGGCTAAGGCGATTGTGGATGAAGTGGAATTTAAGGGTGCTGAAATCCAGGATTACTGGCAGACGTTTGATAGCTTGGCCTCCCCGAATGTGATTGCCCAAGGGACTTTGCGGGGTGGGGGATTGACAGCTCCAGACCGGTTGATGCTTTCTAATTGGGGGACTTTGGCGGATAATCCTTGGGAGGTTACTGTCGTGCCCGGTCGGAGCTTTGTTCGGCAAGGCGAGCTTGAAAAGGACACGGCCTTGGCCCTGTATTGGGAGCCTAGGGCTTTAGCGCCTAATCAAGTGGCCCATTATCGTACGGCTTATGGGCTGGGTGGGGTGACCTTGGCTAAAGGGGCATTAAGCTTGGGATTGACCGCTCCGGCTGAAGTCTATGGTAATACCCAGTCTCCGTTCATGGTGGTGGCCTATGTGAGTAATACCGGGGGCTATGATGCACGGGATGTGGACGTCTCAGTGGATGTGGGGCAGGCTTTTGGCGTGGTTAAGGGACAAGCAAAGGCCCATTTCCCCTTGATTCCGCGGGGACAAACCCGACAAGTGATGGTGTATTTGATGCCGATGCCCGGGTATTTTGGGGTACAAAAATTACAGGTGGATGTGAGCTCAACGACGCTGGAGCCCAATCGCATTTCCCGAAAAATTGATTTGGTGGCAGCCCCTTCTTTGCAGGCCTCGATTCAGGTTCCGGACATGAAGGTGGTGACCTTGAATTATTACTTTGATGCGGTGATGACCGTGACCAACACGATGTCCTTGCCCATTGATGGGGTAGTGGCCAAGATTGAAAGTTCGGAATTTATCCAGGTGCCGGATTTTGAGACCTTGCAAAAGTCCGTGGGACGGGTGTGGCCTCATCAGCCGGTGAAAGTGAATTGGAAACTTAGGCTTAAAAAGATGGACAAGGATCTGGAAATCCCGGTGGTGGGATCCGTGCAGTCCGAGGTGACGCCCTTGCAAAAAGTACAGGGTAAAATTGTGCTCCAGGAACCGCAATCGGATTTTAAATTGCGGATTTCTACCCAAAACGTCGCCATTGGCGATTATTTTTATGTGGATGTAGCTATGCGCTATGTGTCCTTGTTTTCAAACTGGAGCGGGTTGATTCAATTTGATCCGAGCCAATTGGTCTATGTACGGTGGTCTCCGGAATTGTGGCTGGAAAATGATAATCCCGGCTTGTCGCTGATGGTTGAACAAGATAGCCTTCTTTTGCGTGGCGTTCGCAACCTGACCCCAGCCGTGAATCGTCGGATGGCCAAGTTCCATTTCAGGGCTTTAAAACCGGGTCCAGTGGAGGTTCGTTTTATTGATCAAAAAGGGATTATTCAATCGGTGAGGCTCAACGTCGCCAGTTCAAATCGTGTACTATCGGGAAATTAAGGAGGCAATCAATATGAAACGTAAACTTTCAAGTGCAATGCTAATGGTGATGTTGGGGACGAGCGTCATGGCCCAAGGGTTTGGGGATGTTCCCAAGTCTGATGCCGCCTTTCCAGCGATTTCTCGTGCCGTGAATGGGGGGTATTTGTCTCTCGGGAGTGACAATATTTTTGGGGGCCAGCAGCCCGTCACCCGTCGGGAAATGGCCTTGGTGATCGAGAAATTGCTGACGGATACGGACCAGCAAAACCTCAACTTGTCTCGTAATGACATTCAAGAACTGAAGACCTTGTTGAAGGCCTTCAAAGGCTACATGGCCGATTACGATGCGAACGCAAAAACCCAGTCTTTGACCTTGTCGAATCTGGATGCTGAGCAAAAGACGGTTAACCGTGATATGAGCCGACTTCAAGAGAGCTTAACTCAAAAATTAGAGGCCAATAAAAAGCAGCAAGAAACTCAAAATCTGTACATGTGGATCGGGATTGCGGCGTCAGCTTTCTTGGGGCTTATTGTTAAATAATGTCGACGTTTTCTCCTCGAAATCGAAGGCTTTTATCCGGGGTTCTGAGCTCGGAACGTGTGTCCGGCGCTTACGCTTTTTATGGGGTGGCCGGGTCTCAATTGCAGGCTGCGGCAGCCTTTTTTGGGATGGGGATTTTATGTGAATTCCTTCAGGACGGGGAGCCCTGCCTCACCTGTCACTCCTGTGCCACGATTGGCTCGGGGCAGAGTATTCACTACCGGATGCTTTCGCCTGAAAAATGGGGGATTGATCAAGTCCGCGATATCCAAGAGCTGGTTCAATATGGGGCGGTTGGGGATCGGATGGTGGTGGTGATCTCTCAGGCCGATCGGTTTACGACTGAGGCTGCCAATGCCTTTCTCAAGACCTTGGAAGAGCCGCCTTTTGGGGTGACTTTTATTTTGCTGACCTATCAGGTGATGAGCTTGCTCCCCACGATTAAATCACGGTGCCAATTGTTGGATTTCCCGGTCATGCCCGTGAGTGTCCCCGGGCAGGATAACCCAGAATTGGCGCGATATGAGGCGGAGTTTGGGCAAGGCTTGTCGATTCCCTATCGGCCTTTGGCGGAAGTGTTGGGCTTGTCTTTGGATGAACGCATGAAATATGCCCAAGAAATTGCAACTTCAAAGCCGGAGGTTTTGGTCATGCTGACGGCCTGGTTGCGGGATAGTTTGGCTCTGGATCCGGTCCTAGGTGCTCAGATCTGGCAGAAGCTTATTGCCACTGTGTCAGATATGAAATACAATGTGAACCTAAGACTTCATGTTGAGAAACTTTTGATATGTATGTCTTAGCTTTTTGTGAAAAGGTTTTTTCGCTATGAATTGTTTGTTTTGCGAAATCGTAGCCGGAAGAATCCCTTCTCAAAAAGTGTATGAGGATGACCAGTTCTTAGTGTTCAAGGATATTGCCCCGCAAGCGCCTGTGCACGTTCTGGTGATCCCCAAGGTCCATTACGCTAACGTGACCTCGTTAACGCAATCGGATCCGCAGTTGGTGTCTGGTTTGTTTTCGGTTATTACAAAACAAGCGAGTGCACTGGGTGTAGACCAAAGCGGATTTCGAGTGGTAACCAACACGGGACGTGAAGGTGGGCAAAGTGTAGATCATGTTCATTTTCATGTAATGGGTGGACGGCCAATGCACTGGCCACCCGGATAGAATTTTCCAGGAGGCGATCTTTAATGGCGAAGCAAGAGAAAAAACCGGGTGAGTCAATTGATTCGGTTTTGAGAAAGTTTAAGCGCAAAATTAAAAATGAAGGAATTCTTCAAGAGCTTCGGAAACGTGAGTTCTTTGAAAAGCCTTCTGAAGTTAAGAAGCGCAAAGCTAAAGCGGCACGTCGACGGACCATCCTTCAACAACGTGCTGAGGATCTTTGATTTCTCGATCTTAGATCGGTATCTATTCCGCCAGTTGCTGGGGCCATTTGTCGTGGCGCTCAGCGCGCTCCTCATTATGGGAGCAGTGGATATTGTCTTTTATTTAGCCGAAGTGACGGTTGTTTCCCAGCTCTCTTGGGGGATCGCGCTTCGGCTTTTGCTTTTTAAATTACCGGCTGTTATGACCTTGTTTTTTCCGATGTCGGTGCTCTTTGCTGTGATGTTGGTTATCGTGCGGATGACAAAAGATCAAGAGCTGGTGGTGTTCCAGACCTCCGGTGTGAGCCAGGCCCGGATTTTTCGGCCGGTCTTGGTATTTATGCTTTTGATGGGGGGGCTTAACTTTGCGTTTAATGAGCTGATTGTGCCTGTGGCCAACCGGGCATTTTCTCAAACTTTTCAAGCTCAGCTGCAATCGGATCATTTTCCTGCCTTGCGGTCTCAGGTCGTCTTCCGCGTTTTGAATCAATTTTTCTATGTGGGGCAGGTGAATGCCCAAGCGCATCGGGTTCGGGATGTGGTGATCTTTGAGACAAGTGCGGATGCCTCCAAAATTATTTCGGCCAAGGGCGCGACCTGGTCGGCCGGGACTTGGACCTTGCAAGAGGGGCAGATTTACCAATTGGATGTGCATGGAAATTTGTCGTATTTTCACCGATTTAAAGAGGCTGTGCTGCCAATGGGGCAGGTGTTTATGGAATATTTCTTCCCGCCCAAATCGCCGAAAGAAATGACCTTGTCTGAGCTCAGACATCGGATTGTAATTTTGGAAAAATCGGGGGGTGACTCCCGGCCGCTCTGGATGGAGCTTTATCTCAAATTTAGTATTCCATTTGGATGTGTGGTTTTTGGGGTGTTGGGCTGGGTGTATAGCACGGTCTTTGTCCGGTCTTCCCGGTCCTGGTGGGGGATTGTGGCGGCGATTGCCTTGGCCTTGGTTTCGGCTGGGTTTTATTTCTTTTTAATGGCCATCATGCGGGCCTTGGCACTGGATGGTCAGGTTTCGATGTGGATGGCTGCGTGGCTGCCGAATTTCTTTTTCTTGATTGGAGCGACTGTGTTAAAGTGGTGGGTATGATTCCCCCTCATTTGCAGTCTAGCGAATCATTTGTGCGTGGGTTTTCGCTGGTGCAGCGGGAACGGTTTAAAGAGGCGCATGAGTGCTTTAAATCCTTGTTTAGACTGGATTATCGGACGGGGTTGGATACGCTCAGCGTGTTGTACCAATATTACGAGAGCTGTCATCAGCCCTTGGCACTCACTGCGTTAATTGTAGAATTGCTGATCGATGCGAAGCGCTACCAAGAAGCCTTTTGGGAGCTGGCGGATTTGTTTGATACGGACCCCCAATACACACCGACGTATTTTTTACTCAGTAAGCTTTATCAAAAACAAGTGGAGAAGGCCGAAATTCGCCGGATTTTTGCGTTGGCGTTTGAGAAGGGTGTCTATGACTCTACGATCTTGGATTTGCTCCCTACGATGTATTTGGAGGTCGAGGACTACGACCAAAGCGTGAGATTTTATGAGACCCTGGTCCAACAACGGCCGGAGGTTGTGCACCTCAAAAAAAGTTTAGCTGGATTGTATGAGCAGGCGAAACGTTACGAGGAAGCCTGTGTCTTGATGGAGGCCATTTCCCAACAATCACCGTCCTCGATGACGGAGGCTGCGGCCTTTTGTGAGCAATGTTGTGCAAAAGATCCGGATAATCCTGTGATTCGGCAGATTTTGGTCGGGTTGCATACGCGATCTTGTAATCCAGTGGGTGCTGTGACGCATTTACAACAGATTGTGGAACGTCAGCCGGACTACATTCAAGAGGCGGCTCAGGCGTGTAAGCAATTATTGGATTTGTACCCTGATACGGTGGATGTCCTGATTGAATTGGCGAAGCTCTTGGTCCAAATGGGTCGATTTTCGGAGGCGGTGCATTGTTTGCGTCAGATCTTTGATCATGGCCGATTGCATCCAGAGTGGCTGCCTTTAATTCATGCTATTTTGAACCAATATCCCAACCAAGTGATGGCCTTACAGCTTATGGCAGATTTTTCGTTCCGGCATGGGGATTATGCCATGACTTTAGACCGTGTGGATGCATTGCTTCCCTTGTCCGATTGGGAGGGGGAGGGATTTCGTGCTGAACCTTTGCTGGTTGCGATTATGGTGCAGTCCCATCAATTTGCGCCTCGGGCTCGGTTGGTCTTGGTGCGGCTTTTGAATCGTCAAAAGGACTATGCACGTGCAGAAGCTGAGGCGCGACGATTGCTCGGAACCCCTTTGGAATTGGAGGGGCGTTTATGCCTCATGGAAGCCCTAAAGGGATTGAACCGCGAGTTGGATTTAGAGGTTCAACTTAAAGCGGCCCTGGAAAAATTTCCCCATTCTGCAGAAGTGGATGCCGCGCTTAAGGACCTGGCCTTGGCCCAAATTCACGCTAAAACGGCGGGGCATTCGGATGACAAGGACCATGCCTTGGATCTGGGGATGCGGCATTTTTTGAGTGAGGATTTTGTGTCGGCGCAGCTGTATTTTCAAAAACTTGATGACCATCATCCCCAGTATTGGGATGCCCAAATTATGCTCGGATTATGCTGGCTAGAGTCTGGAAAGTTTGACTTGGCCATGCCCCATTTTAGTCGGCTATTGGCGGATCAACCGACCCAATCCCTTTGGTCTGCTCCTTTGCGACAGATGTTGGGGGTAAGTGCCTTGCATTTTGGCTTGCGTGCTGAGGCGGAAGGCTATTTGCATTTACCGCCTTTGCCCGATTCGGCGTCTAAATTTTTGACTTTATTGGGTCCTGGGCGGATTCCGTTGGTGGTGACGGCCATGGTGGAAGGGCCTGAAGGGGAGACGCTTAATTTTGCAGCGGCGCATAACAGTCTGGGTGTTGAGCATGTGATCCGTGGGCATTTTAAGGTGGCTGAAGAGGCCTTTCAGTTGGCCTTAGATTTAGACCCCGATTCCCCCGAAATCCCGCTTAATCAAGGGGTTTTGTCGGTGATGAATGCGATGGCGACTCTTCCCGAGGTTCTGGTACAGTTTCAGGCGATTTTGGAACGTTGGCCGACCTTAAATATGGCGCATCTCAATGTGGGGATTTTGTATGCAATGGGTGAAGATTTTGAGTCTGCGCTTACCCATTTATCGAAGGCCTTGTCCTTAACCCCAGACTTTCCTATTGCTGCTTTGATTTTGGGAGATGTGCATGCGGCCAAAGGGCAGTTGCGTGAGGCCTTGTCCTACTGGGCATTGGCTGCCAAATCCAAACAGTTTTTTTATGCGGTTCAACGACGTACCTGGTACAGACAAGCGCGAAATTGGAGTGCTTCCAATTGGATTGCAGCCAGCTTGCATTTCGAATAAGGCGCGGCTAAATGAGGCTATGGTGTTTGGTGGTGGTGATGCTGTGTTGGGGCGGCGTGGTTGCTGCTGATGAACGTGCGATTGCCTTGGAGGCGGATCATTTAACCTCGTTTAAGTCTGGAGAATTAGTCTTGGCCTCTTCGAATGTGCGGGTTTCCTCTGAGGCCTCGTCCGGGGCGGGGTCTTGGTCGATTCAGGCGCCGGCACTGTGGATTGATTTTACGCACAGCCAGGTGTGGGGGACGGGCAACATTCGGATGGATCGGCATGGGTTAAAAATGAAAATGAGGGCCATGCGGGGTGATTTTGAGTCAGATGAGTATCTGCTCAAAGGGGCGGCTTTTGAACGTATCGAACAAGGGGCGCGATTATGGATGTCGGCCTCAACATTGAGCGCAGGTGAAACACTTTATACGGGTGACCAAGGAAAGTTGACGACTTGCGAGCTCCCAAATCCCCATTATCAGGTTTCGGCATCGATGTTTCGCTATGAACCGGATCGATTTATAGAAGGCCGGGATGTGTGGTTTTCAGGACGTGTATTTGGTGCGATTCCGGTGGCGTTTTGGTTGCCGTATTATCACTATGAATTGGGGCCAAGATCCATTGTTTGGCGCATGCCGATCGTGGGGAAAAAAGAGACCCCGGGTTGGGGATGGTTTATGCAAAATACGATCGATTATGATGTGGTGGCAGGACACAAGTCTAGCGTGTATGTGGATCTTTTTGAGAGAAAAGGGGTGGGGCTTGGGGTGACTCACCAGCTGCGCTTGCCTGACCATTGGATCACCTTGATGGGCTATGATTTGCAGGAACAAGATACGGGTCTTGGAAACTTTAAATGGGGCATTACGGATCGGTTTCGATGGGATAACCGACAAGTGACCGTGAACGTGTCTCAGGTGGATGCTGAGCGGCTAACCCAGAGTGGCCGGCAAAACACGGACTTTAAGAGTATTGCAATTTTGGAGCCCACGGTCCTGGGCCGCACGCAGTGGCTGGTGACAGATGTGCGGGATCGTGCGCAAAATCTTCGGGTGTTGTCGGGATCGATGTCCAATCAAACGGGGAGCTTGGAAACGAATCGGGTGTCGATGATTTATCAGGATAATTCGGTGGGCTTACGACGGGATTCGGAATATCTTTGGAGCCATCTCTGGTGGGGGACAGACTCGACACGGATGGATACCCGGTTTGATCTGCGTCGCCAGGAAGTGTATTTCCAGGCTGCAGATGAGGTCTTGGAATCAAATCTGAGCCTCCAACAAAAATTTTCGTCTGATATTTCGGCGAAGGTCCGGGTCGATACGTTGGCCCATTTGGATGCCGGAAATAGTGTTGATAATCCGGGGTTTTATCGGTTTTTTTACCGACTTCCAGAGTTGGAAGTCATGGTGAAATCTGCGCCCTTTGGGGTGTCGATCAACCATACGATTACGGTGGCACGGTATCAGGAATCTTATTTGACGCCTGCCTCTGTATTCCGGGTGTTTCCCCAAGATCAGGATTTTGGATTTGCGCCGAATACATTTATCTACTCGACCAAAACCTCCCAAAGTGTGGGTGACGCTCAAAAAGAGGGGAAATGGACCCTGAGTGGTGGCTATGACCAGTATGTGTTTTGGACTGGGGATGCGATGTATACGTTGGGGGCGAAGGCGGCGTATGAGCGTCAACTGGGATGGGTGACCAGCCAGACTTCCGTCACGAGCTTGATTGCCCCAGATCAAAATACCTCTCCGTTTTTTCAGTTTTCGGACCGGATTTCTGCGCAGCAACAGCTGGTGCAAAAGCTGTCTTTTTTGAGTTCGGTGTATCAATGGGACCATGAAACGGGGTATGACTGGGTGTTGCAGCGTTGGCAGGATTACCGGACGCTGTTGACGATTTATCCCCAGACAAACTGGGCGGTGTCTGTGGCAGGTGGCAAGATTTTAAGCCCTTCTAGTTTTGATGTGCGACATGAGTATTTGCCCACGGTGTTTGATCTGCGCTACTCCGATAAAGGGGTGAGGGGCCGATATTCCATTGGATTTGATACGAATGAGTGGATTTATCAGCGTGACAGCCTCATTCAATCCTCATTTTTTACCGTGGCCTTTCCCTTTGGATCGGCAGATCCGGCCTCCCAATGGAGCGTGGATTTAACGGCGATTTATAATACCCAAGGCCTGCCCCGTGGGTTTGATTGGTCGCGTTACGACTTGCAGATGTTCAACCTTACTTGCCACGATCATTGTCAAACCACCACGGTCGGCTACAATAAGCTCTCAGGGGAATTCCAATTTCGGTATACGATCGATGCCTTTTCAGGGGATCCGATCGAAGTGTTTACCGGGCCTAAGGGGTTTCGGTTTGGGGGTCGTTTGAATGCGGCTTCGGAGGAGAGATTTTGAAACGGTTGGGGTGGCTCATTATCATTTTGGCGTTGGTGGGGTTGGGCTGTGCCCGGCAAGTCACGACAAAGTCGGATAGCTTGCTGATGGATGTGACCCTGACCTTTCGGGGGAATGTGGACGTGGCACATTATCGGTATTTTATCGTGTTTTCCCCCTCTGTTTCGCCGGTCTTGCCCAGTTCCCTGAGCGGTTCGTATTTCCCCACGCCGGGAAGCAGCTTGGAGTTGTCGAATCCGCAGCTCAATTTGAATGGATTGCCTTCGTTTTATCAGTCCTATTTTTCGACCTGGTCGGATTATGTGGTGATTACATCGGCTTTGGATGGGACGCCGGTGGCCCGCCTGTATCCTTCTGGGGGTGCGGCTTTTTCGGCCACGACTACGCAGAATACCAAGTACCAAGTGAGTGCCACATTTCAACCGGTGACATTGACGGTCTCTGGGTCTCAAGTAAGGCTCCTCTTTCCCATGAGTTATTTCCCCTTTATTACGTCTCAAGTTCATTTTAATTTTGCGACCAGTGAATTGTTAGATGGGACTGAATCTGGGGAATTTCGCGATACGTTGGACTCTGAATCGCCGGTTTTGGGGCTTACTTCTGGTGCTAAAATTGACCTTAGAACCAGCCCAACCAATTCTGGGATTAATGCAGCAACAGATCTCATCGGTTGGGAGGCCCAAATTAGGTGATCTTGACCTGGCTAGTATGGGCCTTAACCTTCCCGAAACTTTCCTTTGGATGGCTTGCCTTTGTCGCCTTGATTCCTGTTTTGGGGCAGATTCAAAAGCGAGACCTGACCTTGCGACAGGGCTTTGCGTGGGGGCTGTTCATGGCCTTGGTCCCGATGTTGGTGCTGCATCGTTGGATTTTTGCGTTGAGCGTGTGGGTGCCTTGGGGGTATTTGGCTGTCTTGTGGGCAGGGTTTTGTGCCTATCAATCCCTCTTTTATGGGCTGGCGCTGATGGGGTACGTGGCTACGGGTAAACGGCTGTGGACCCTGCCATTTTGGTGGGTGGGGTTTGAGTGGCTACGGTCTTTAGGTCCAATTGGCAGCACCGGTGGGGTGATGGCCATGAGTCAAGTCTCGGTCCTACCGATATTGCAATGGGCCTCTGTTTTAGGGCTTTGGGGGCTCTCTTTTGTCATTATCGCTATAAATGCCTATGGTGTTTGGGCGGGTCGATCCTGGGTCAAATGGCTGGGCTTTGGTGCGATTCTGATGTGTTTATGGTGGGGCGGATCGCAGATGATGTGGGGGCCTGAGGCCTTAGCGAAACGATATCCCGAGGTTCAGACGGTGGCGATTATTCAGGGGAATCACCCGCAAAGTGAAAAAATGTCTGAGGATTCCTATTTAAAAATCAGGGAGACTTATACCCAAATGACGGCTGAGGTGATGCAAAACGCTCACCCCGACTTGGTGGTTTGGCCGGAAACCGTGACGCCGTATTTCAATTTGGAAGACCGGGCGTGGATGCAAGTCTTACAGGGGATGGTTGAGCGTGCCCATTCGGCCTTGATGTTCGGGACGGCTGTTAGGGGGGCTGGGCACAACGTGGCGTACAATGCGGTGGTGACGTTTCTGCCGGGGCAGCTACAGCGTGTTTACCGTAAAGTGAGGCTGATGCCCTTTGGGGAATATTGGCCTTGTCGGCGGGTATTGAAATGGATTGGGGTGGGGCAGGTGATGGGAACGGATGATTTTAGCGCGGCCAAGACCGTGGAAGTGATGAAACTCCCCCAACTGGTGGTGGGGCCTTCTGTTTGTTTGGAGTCGATTTACCCCAACCTGAGTCGTGAGAGTGTCCGAAATGGGGCGCAGGTCTTGGTAAACGTAGCGAATAACGCTTGGTTTGGGGATAGCATTGCGATGGACTTGCATTTTGACATGGCGAGAATGCGGGCGGTGGAAAATCGGCGGTATTGGGTGCAGTGTGCGAACACGGGCCAGTCTGGGATTATTGATCCTTGCGGACGCGTGGTGGCTCAGCTTACCCCGCAGCAACGAGGGGTGGTGCTGGGGGAAGTGCGGCTTGGGGTTGAGTAGAAAAATAATAAATGGATATTTCAGGTATACTCAAGGTGGTCGATGTAAAAAATCTCCAAAAAAATTTGGAGAAAGAATTTAGAAATGAGGGATAGCTTGAATTCAAAAACTAAAGGGGTTCCCCTCCTCTACCAATCCCCCACAGGCCAACTCGAATTCCAAAGCGATTTTGAGCAAGAAACAATTTGGGCAAATTTAAATCAAATTTCCAACCTCTTTGGAAGAGATAAGTCGGTCATTTCTCGACAT
The DNA here is from genome assembly GCA_023249285.1 of bacterium. Lineage (GTDB taxonomy): Bacteria > Margulisbacteria > Marinamargulisbacteria > SXXA01 > JAHFDB01 > JAHFCZ01. The sequence continues at coordinate 19,966 of JAHFCZ010000006.1, forward strand.
ATCAAGAATATTTTTAAATCTGGAGAGTTAGCTGAAATTTCAGTTATTGCAAAAATTGCAACAACTGCAGCAGATGGAAAAACATATCAGATTGACTACTTTAATCTTGATATGATCTTATCAATTGGATATCGGGTAGACTCTAAACAAGCCACACAATTTCGAATTTGGGCCACCCAAACCCTCAAACAGCATCTCGTAGATGGTTACACTATCAACAAAAGTCGTATTTCCCACAATTACGATCAATTTATGCGAGCTGTAGCTGACATCAAACATTTTTTACCCAAAGACATCCAAATAAACGCCGAAGATACACTAGAGCTCATCTCGATATTTGCAACAACGTGGTTTTCGCTAGATGCCTATGATACACAAACATTTCCTAAAAATGGCGTGACCCAACAGGATGTGTCGGTTACAGCCAGTGAACTTGAGACCGCATTAGCATACTTAAAGCAAGAATTGATCGACAAAAAACAGGCGAGTGACTTATTTGGAACAGAAAAAAACAGGGGTGCCCTTCAAGGAATTCTAGGGACTGTTTTCCAAACATTCGGCGGACAAGAATTGTACCCAACTATTGAAGAAAAAGCCGCTCATTTACTCTATTTTGTGGTCAAAAATCATCCGTTTAATGATGGGAATAAACGATGCGGCGCCTTTTCTTTTGTATGGTTTCTAAGAAAAGCGGGTGTTTTACCCCCTAGATTTACCCCGGAAGCATTAACGGTGCTCACACTCTTAGTTGCAGAAAGTAATCCACAGGACAAAGATAAGCTGATTGGACTCATTCTTTTGTTATTACAAAAGCAGTCGTAGAGTTCCCCACGTAAGCGGGGATGATGAGGTTTGCGAGGTGGGGAGCTAAAGGGTTTATTTTGTTCCAAAAGGTGGTATTGTGAGGGTGGAGGGTAAATCATGTCTGTTGCGATTAAATTGTCTGAGGAATTAATTGCGCTTGCGAAAAAACGAGCGTCTATCGAGCACCGATCTACCCCTAAGCAAATTGAGCTTTGGGCTGAAGTGGGACGAGTCATACTGGATAATCCTGATTTGCCAGTTTCTTTTGTTCTTGACTCTCTTCAATCGCTAAAGGAATACCGCGAAGGTTTAGTTGAGCCTTATTCTTTTGGGTAATATTTCGCAGACCCCTTTATTTAGAAAGACTGTCAAAAAGTTGCCTGTAGTCCTTAAAAAGGCTTTGGATGTGCAGGTGGATTTTCTCTTTCATGATCCTAAATTAGGAGAATTGAAAAAAGGTGATTTGGCGGGGATTCGTGTACATAAATTTAAATTTAAAACGACGTTGTATCTTCTGGGGTATGTTTCTGGTGGTGCAGATATCACATTGCTTGCATTTGGGGTCCACGAGAATTTTTATAAGGATTTGAAGCGCTATTTGGGCTAGCCTTAGAGGGTGGAATACCCCAGGAGCTGGTAGAGCATGCGGGCACCAACATTGGCATCCCATTGGCTCTCGGCGTTTCCGGGACTGACCTCCACCAAGTCGAAGCCGATCACGGTTTTTTTCGCTGGGGCCAGGAGTGACAGCAGATAGCTCACGTGTTCTAAGCTGAACCCCCCTGCGACCGGGGTGCCGGTGTTGGGGCACAGCGACGGCTCAAGTCCATCGATATCGACACTGATGTAGACGAGGTCGGGGAGGGCGTTGATTATTTTTTTACAAATGGATTCAAAGGTTTTGCCCATGAAGAGTTGGCGTTTGATGTCTTGGTCGGTAAAGACTTTGATGCGGCCCTTCGAATCGAGGCTGGCCTGCCATTCTTGCTCACAGTAGTCGCGAATCCCGACTTGAACCAGGCGGGCGATCGATTTGAGTTGCATGGCATTGTGCATGATGGAGGCGTGAGAGTAGGTGAAGCCTTCGTACGCGATACGCAGATCCATGTGGGCATCAATGTGCAAGATTCCAAAGTGGGGAACGCGTTTGGCGAGTGCGCGTAAAAGGCCCAATGGCGTGCTGTGGTCGCCACCGACGAGGCCAACAAATCGACCTTGATCTAGCCAGAAATCTGCTGTTTCTTCTACCCATTGATTCAGCTTTTCACTTTTTTGATTGAGTTGGTCGAGACTTTTTTGGAGTTTGGGATCAGCGGCAATGTCTTGGCCGTCTTCAAGGGCGGCAATAATTTGGGCGGCTTTGTCCCGGAGGGCGTTGTTTTCTTTAATCCAATTTTGGGGACTATCGAGCATGGCATAACCGGCTTCCCAGCCTGTTGGGAAATCTGGATGGTATAAATCTACCTGGTAGGAGGCTTCTAAAATGGCCTCAGGGCCTTGGAAGGTTCCGCCACCGTAGCTGGTGGTGACATCCCAAGGCACGGGAATGAGGACGGCGCTGGCAGTTTGGGGCGTAAACGGAAGGCCGTAAATCCCACAGTTTTTATTCCCCACCGCGTTGGGGTCAAAAATGATACTATTTTCCGACATATTTGAAACCGGGACGAATGATCCGTTTTCCTGACAAAATTTCTTCGATGCGGTGGGAGGCCCAGCCGACGATCCGTGCCATGGCAAAGATCGGGGTGTAGATTTCTTTGGGGATGCCGAGGCAGTCGTACACAAACCCAGAATAGAAATCCACGTTCGGGGCGATGGTTTTTTCGTGGCCTTTGAGCTTTTGGAATTCTTTAGGGCCTTCTTTGGCGATGTTGATGTAGAGCTGGAGTTCTTTTTCACGCTTCACTTGCTTGGCTAGAAGATGGGCGCGCTTGAGGAGGATAATGGCGCGAGGGTCGGACTTGGTGTAGACCGCGTGACCCAAACCGTAGATCTTCCCACTTTGGTCATAGGCTTTTTTCTGGAGCATGGCATTGAGGTATTTACGCAATTTGGGAAGATCCGCCCATTCTTTGCCCAGGTGTTGTTTGATATCGGCAATCATCTTCATGACTTTGCTATTGGCAGCGCCATGGAGCGGGCCTTTGAGGGATCCAATCGCAGCGGTTATCGCCGAGTACACATCCGAGCCACTTGAGGTGACGACATAGGTGGCAAATGCGGAGTTGTTTCCGCCACCGTGTTCGGCATGCAAGACGAGGCAAAGATCCAAGATGTGTGCCTCAAGGACGGAGGGCTTTTTTCCTTCGGAGAGCATGTACAAAAAGCCCTCAGCCAACGACATATCGGGTTTGGGGGTCACGAATTTGGGGTTTTTCTTGTGGGCGGCCAGGTAGCTGTAGGCAATGATGGTCGGGAATTTTGCCGTGAGTGATAAGGTCTTCAAAAAGTTTTCAAAGGCGTCGTTGGAGTCGGGATCTGCATCAAAACCGTAGAGCCCACAAACCGCATTTTGGAGCTTGTTCATGATGTCTTTGCTAGGGAGCCCTTTGATGATGTTGTCGAGGATGTCTTTGGGAATTGGACGGTGGTCACTGAAGAAGGTTTTGAGTTCGGCCAAGTCTTTGGCGGTGGGCATTTTACCGGTTAGAAGGAGAAAAGAAACGGTTTCAAAGCAAAAACGGCTTTGGTCATTGAATTGGTTGATGATGTCTTCGATGGGAATGCCTCTATATTTGAGAATCCCTTCCACGCGTTCGACCATACCGTCGATTTGGCGGGCCCCAATGACCGAGGAAATGCGGGTTAGACCGGCAATGACCCCGCTACCGTCTTTGTTTCGTAGCCCGCGTTTGACGTCATAATCAGCATAAATAGGCTCTTCAATGGTGTTGTTGGCGATGACATCTTTGGCTAAATGGGCAAAGGGAAGTGCGGGTTTTTTGACCGATTTTGCGACAGGTTTAGACGCTTTAGCCATATTCAAGATGCTCCTTGTTTTGCGAAAAATGGAATTTGAGCTTTAAGTATATTAGATATTGCGAACGGCGTCGATAAATTCTCGCATTTTATTGTAGTCTTTTTTCCCTGGGGAGGCCTCGACACTGGAGGAGAGATCAACGGCATAAGGGTTGACCAACTGTTGGGCTTTTTTAATGTTTTGGGTGCTGATCCCACCTGCTAAAATGAGGGGGATTTCATAGCTCTGGGCTTGAATTGCAAGGCCCCAATCGAAGACTTTGCCTGTGCCCCCACTCATGCTGTGGACCTTGGTGTCCAGTAATGCGGCAGAAATAATACCCTGATATTGGGCGATAGGGAGTACATCCGTTTCTTGGGCCATATGGAAGGCCTTGATCACGCGGCGATTCATCGATTTGCAAAATTCAGGGCTCTCATTCCCGTGGAGCTGGATCACGTCGAGCTTGCAGCGTGCCACAATTTCGTCGATTTCGTCTTTGGTGGAATTTACAAATACCCCTACGACGGAGACAAACGGTGGCAAAAACATGGCAATCGTTTCGGCTTGTTCGGGGGTGATATAACGCTGGCTTTCCTTGGCAAAAATAAAGCCAATGGCGTCCGTGCCGAGTGAGACTGCATCGAGTGCATCCTGAGCGTTGGTAATTCCGCAGATTTTGATTTTAACCATATCGGGCCGTAGATTACTTTATCTCCTAGTTTCCGACAAGGGGTTTCGAGTTTTGGGGCTTGGGGGTAGAATGGGGCCTATGAGTAAAGAAGCTTCGACCGGTCGCTTGATGGTGGCGAATAATAAAAAAGCCTTTTTCAATTATGAGATTTTGGAAAGGCTGGAAGTGGGCATTCAGCTGGTGGGCTGTGAGGTCAAGTCGATTCGTGCCGGTCATGTGGCGATTCGGGATGCCTATGCACGGGTGATAAATAACGAGCTGTGGTTGGTGGGGGCCCAGATCCAACCGTATGCATTTGGTAATCGCGCCAACCCGGACCCGATGCGGGATCGGCGTCTGTTAATTCACCGGCGTCAGCTTGAAAAATGGCGGAGTAAAATCAATGAAAAACAATTCACGATTGTGCCGTTGCAGCTTTATTTTACTAAGGGCAAAGTGAAGCTCGAAATTGGGATGGCCAAGTCCAAAAAAATCTTTGATAAACGTGCGGATTTGAAGGAAAAAGATTCCCAGCGCGCGATTGATCGGGCGTTACGGCGGTTTTAATTCTGGCTATTCGCATTTTTTAGGAACCCTTGAATCTGATCTGTGGCTAATCCTGTGAATTGAGAGATCTCGTCAACGCTTAGGCCAGATTGGTGCATGGTGTGGATGAGTTCGGATTGGCCTTCGCGCTTTCCTTCGATTTTCCCTTTGGCGATTCCTCGTTCTTCCCCCCGGATCTGTGCTGTACGAATGATAGATTCTTCGTCCCGCAGCCATTTTAGCTGGTCTTCATAGCGAGTTCGTTCGTCCTCATTGAGGTTGATGGTGTCCAACACTGAAATGGCTTTGGAAATCCCGGGTTCTTTGGCGAGTTCAGTGGGAATTGCAGATTTGGACAGCTGGTTGGCCTTGGTCAGAAATGTGACCCAGCGATCCAATGACGTGGTCAGGTGAGATAAATCGGCCGTGAATTTTTTGAGTTCAATCGTGTGAATCTGAAAATCGTCAAAGGCAAGGGAATTGGTGTCGAGGTTTTTAATTTTGTAGATGTTGTGGTAGGCCGGCTCATCCATCAGGTTAAAATTAAGAACATGAATGGCAATCGTTTTTTTGAGTTCGGAGTACGAATCCCCCTCACCAAGCTGCTTGGCATATACATCAGACCAGCAAAAAAGCGCTCGCCTTTCGTAATCCAAGTGATCGGCAATTTGCATTTCAATGGTGATGTGTCGACCGGAGTTGTCAATTGCTCGGATATCCAAAATGGACAATTTGTCTGACGCATAGTCTTGAAGGTTGTAGGGGTTTTTCAGTTCGAGAGAGACAATCTGATCGTGTGGGGGAAGAACCGCATTAATAAAAGGCAGCAAGATGTCGGTATTCTCTTCGGAGCCGAAGAGTTTTTTGAAGGCAAAATCAACACGAGGATTAATGCGGCACATAGTTTGCTTATTGTAGCTTAGTGATCGTGGATTGGGCAAATGGGGGCTTTTGAAAGTTGAAAAATAGAAAAAGGTAAGGTGGGCGTGTAGCTCAGCTGGGCAGGTTTTGATGAGTCATGGTGTCACTGCGCGGTACTCCAAAGGATCTTTTAGTTGTGCGTCTTCAAATCCCTTAAGCCGAAGTAGACAGGCGGGGCATTGTCGGCAGCCTGGGCGAATTCCCTCATAACAGGTGTGGGTATGGGCGTACCAATCTAGGTGACCCAGTTTTTGCATCAATAGAACGGTTTCGCCCTTGGTCAGCCACATGAGTGGAGTGGCAATTTTGAGTGTGTAGGCCAATCCTAAATTGAGGGTCTGGTTTAGGGATTGAATAAAGTCTGCGCGGCAGTCCGGATAGCCAGAAAAATCGGTTTCACAAACACCCGTGTAGAGGGTGTGGATATTTTTTTGTTTGGCGATCACAGCTGCGAGGCTCAGAAAAAAGAGATTGCGTCCGTCGACAAAGGTGGAGGGGAGTTTGCCGTCGAGATGTGTGATGGGGAGGGTGGGGTCGGTGAGGGCGTTGGTGCTGAGTCCGGCTAGCCAACGGGTGTCCAATATTTGCAGCGGGACGCCGGCAATGTTGGCGATTTTTTGGGCTTGTTCCAGCTCAATGCGGTGGCGTTGGCCGTAGTCAAAGGCGAGGGCATGAACGCCATTGGGGAACTCTTCAAGAGCGAGGGCAAGGCAGGTGGTACTGTCTTGACCGCCGGATAATAATACAAGGGCTTGTGCCTGATTTGGCATCTCTAATTATTGGTAGCGGGGAGAGGAATCGAACCTCTGACCTTCGGGTTATGAGCCCGACAAGCTACCTCTGCTCCACCCCGCGATATATTGTCATGCCCCAAATCGGGCAACGGATCTACTGTACCAGAAATTAACGGTTCAGGTCAACGACCTGGCGGAGGTAGTGTCCCCTTTTGTCTCCCCTTTACGATCCCCTTTGAAAATAAGGCCTGGGTTTTGGCCTTGTGAGGTAGACGTTTTTATTCTACAGAGATGTGGTTTGCATTTCAACTAGTTAAAACGGTGCGGTTCGGAATGCGGATAAATCGGTTTTCAGTGGGGGCTGGCTTCTAAGACATTAAGTGTCCGCTGAAGATAGGGGAGTATGCCGTGTTTGAAGGGGTCGGTCAACGTCACCATTGGGTGCTCTAATTGTTTGAGATTGGCCCTGAAATCCTGAATGTTTTTTGGGCTGAGATGGAGTGCTTCCAGGCGGGTATACAGATCGGTACATAATACGGCGGCCTCTTCTAAGTTGTGAGTAGCCGGCTGCAGGCTTTCGCAAAAACGTTCGAGGTTCCTAAGTAGATTGGTTAATTTGGTAAAAAAGTCTATTTCAGGGAGTCTAATCGGGGTGTAAAGTGCTCTGTTGGTGTAGCTGGGTTGTGTGCAGACACGAACAACGCCATTTGTACGTGGTGCAGAGGGTGTTCTGAGTGATCTTCGTGACGCTGTGGTCGATGGCTTTGGTTTTGAGTGTGGGGTCCATTCGGTGTCGGATTCGGTGTTGGAGCCATTCTTTCTTTTTGGGTGATCTCCATCCTCATCCACAGCCTTCCGCTTTCTGTCTGAGCTTTTTTCTGGGCTTTTTTTAGCTGCTTTACTGTCGAGCACGTCGTGTTGGTAGCCTTGGAGTAAGAGTAGGGCAGCTTTTGGATCCTCAAATTGGGTGCGGGACTCATCGATATATGTGCTTAAGACGGTGAGTTGGCCCTTGATGCTATTTAGCCATAACGTGATGGCGCTGTTGAGCTCCTTTGCCCAAGGATCTTTAGAGGGGATTGTTGCCAAGTTTCTTATTGCGTTATCGATCAGCACAGGAAGAGTGAGGATTTCTTGGCAGAGGGCGGGGTGGAGGGTTGGTTCTGTTTGGATGAGCATCGCAAATGGAGGTGTGTTTATGATCAAACGGTCCTGGATAGCCTCTGTGTTGAGATCCATTCTATTTTTAAATCCAAGCGCTACTGCGATGTGATGATTTTCTTCTGCTTTTTGGAAGTGAACGAGTAGCGCGTGGAATGCGGCGAGTTCTTCTTGTCCCTGCTGGGTGGTTTCCTGCTTTTTGGCTTTGGCTTCGGCCAGCATTCTGGCTTCAAACGGGGAGCCCGGCCCTGTCCATAAGGGCATTTTTCCATATTGTATTCTGCCTATGGGGGTGCGGTCTTTTGGGTCAGGCAGGCCCGTGGGGTCAATGGGGTGCATCATGACGACGGTGCATTCCGATGTATCATCTGTCCATGCGAGATGTCTCATATGGGGTACATAAGGTAGGGCCGAAGTTTTAAAAAAAGAGGGACAAAGCATGAAGGGGCTCTTTTCCGTGTGGATTCCCCTTATTCTTGAAGGCTTACTACTTTACGCGCTTTGCGCTGCAGTGGTCAATTGCTGGCTAATCTCGGTGAGGATGGTTTCGATTTCGGTGATTGAAGCCACGTGGCAGAGCTTGCTTCTGAATGCCTTGGCATTGGGCAGGCTTTTGACATAGGAAATGAGGTGCTTTCGGATTTCGTAGCAGCCACGGGTCTCGCCTTTGTCTTCGATGAGCCAGCGTGCGTGGTTGAGGATGAGGGGGATTTTCTCGCTAAAGCTTTGGGGTGGGGTGGCGGCGAAGACCCATGGGTTTCCAAAAGTGGCTTGTCCAATCAAAAATCCGTCTAGGTTCCCTAATTTCTCGAGGCCATCTGGAATGCTGGTAATGCCTCCATTTCCGATCACAGGGATCTTGAGCAGCTGTTTCATGTTGTATACAGCTTCAAATCGGGCCGGAACGTTGTAGGGATTGGTGTAGGTGCGGGCATGAATGCAGATCATGTCGGCCCCGGCATTTTGGGCGCCGAGGGCAAAGGGGATCAAATCAGAGCTGTCGCACCAGCCCAATCGGGTTTTGACCGAAACTGGGAGGGAGGTGTTCTTGGCGACGGCTTCGACCAGTGCGAAGGCCAGATCATGGTTCTTGCGAAGGGCCACGCCGTGCTCGGATTGCACGACGTTTTTGGCGGGGCACCCCATATTGAGGTCGATGCCTGAGAAGCCCATATCCTCACAAAGCTTGGTCGCGGCGACGAAGGTTTCGATGTTTTTGCCGAAAATTTGGGCAATTACGGGGGTTTCACTGGTATGAAATTGAAGCTTCTTTTTCACACGTTCTGCGTTGTGAAAGAGTCCGTCTGCGGAAGTGAATTCCGTGATAGTCACGATCAGAGGGTTTACTGATTTACACACCCGCCGAAAGGCTGAATCGGAGTACCCGTCCATAGGGGCGAGCCCAATGATCGGTTTGGGGAGCGTGGTCCAAAACTGTTTATCCGTCTTCATAGCCCCAAAATCGTAGCATGTTTGACTCGGCTGTGCTATTTTGAAGTGCATGTCAGATCAACCTAGTGCCGAGCCCAATATTGTTGCAAAGAAGTGCAAACGACTGTTTTTAAACCCTGGGGTTTATTTTTATTGTCGGTGTGGGTTATCTGCGGATGGTGTATTTTGTGATGGCGCGCATAAAGCGACCTCATTTGTGCCTAAAAAATTTGTGATTGAGGACGCCCAAGAAGTAGCGTTGTGTTTGTGTAAACATACCCCCAATGCACCTTACTGTGATGGTACCCACAAACTCATTTAAATAGCTCTGTTGGAAAACTCCAAAATCTCCCCATTTTCGGCTTCCTCATTTGGAAGAACCAAACCGCGTTAGCCGATAAATGTCGTCTTTTGGTATTTTCCTAACATCGCTTTTTTCTGGAAAAATGGCTCCCGTTTGCCTTTTTGAGAGAAATCCCCAGTTTAGTTTATTGCTGGGTTATCTTCCCCGGCGATCTAAGAATTTGTTTTTGGGGAGGTCACGAAAGTAGGGGTTGGTGATTTTTTGGTTGCCCAGGGTGTCCGAGACCCGGTCGCTGTAGCTGTGTCCAGGGTAGAATGTGGTGTCATCCGGAAGCGTTTTGAGGATTTCAAGGCTACTGAATAGTGTTTCAGCGTCACCGCCAGGAAGGTCGCAGCGTCCACATCCATTCACAAATAGGGTATCGCCGGTAATGAGGTGGGGTGCAGAATAAAAACATTGCCCGCCCGGGGTGTGTCCAGGTGTGAAAATACAGGTCCACTCAACGCCCCCAGCATGGAGCACGGTGCCGTTTGTGGTGCGGATTAAATTCGGTGCAGTGGGGGTTAAAAAGTCAGGTTCATTTTCGCCCAGATACACGCTCAGGTGCGGATAACGGGCCACCAATTCTGGAATCCCGTTTACATGATCCGGGTGTCCGTGGGTGAGGAAAATTTGGGTAAGCGTGAGGTTGAATTTTTGAATCTCAGAGAGAAGAAACGGCACATCCCAGGCGGGATCCACGAGGGTGGCGGTGCCGGTTTTGGGGTCGCCGATCAGGTATAAAAGGTTCTGAATCGGGCCGATTTCATACTGTTGAAAGATTGGGTTTGAGTTTTTCAAATTGTGGTGTATTGTAATCATATTCATCACATATTTCAAAGGGGTATATGTTTATGCAGTGGACTGATGTTCTCGACTGTTTAGGCAAGGGCAATTCTGCGTCTATGCGCATCCTCAAGTCCGTAGAATCTGAGGACGAATTGGGCCCAATTATGGTTGGTTTTGCCAACGGACAGGGGGGCCGGGTGATTATTGGGATTGACGTCAAGAATTGTCACTTTATTGGCACCACTTTGGATCAATCTTATGTTGAAGAGCTCATCAGGTTGCACTGCCTCAATCCGTTTCCCGTGCAGGTTGAACAAGTTCGACGTGCTGATCGGGCTTTACTCTCTGTACAAGTTTCAGAAGCCCCCCGTAAGCCGGTGGCGTTTAAACAAGAGTGCTATATGATATCTACGGAATCTCCGTATTTGCCTGTGATGTTTTCTCCGCCAGAACCGTTGGTGTTTCAGGTTATTGAAAGCCAGAGTGTAACGCCCTCTGTCCTTCCAACCCCCGTGATACTGGCAGCACCTCAGGAAATCCATGAGGAATATGCGCCGCCGCAAGCGCCGTCCATTTTTCAAGCGCCTGGCGTACCGATTACGATGAATACGCGGCAGAGTAAGACCATGAATCACTTGAATCGTCATGGATCCATTAGCAACAAGGTCTATCGTCAACTCTTTGGTGTGTCGCATAAAACAGCGCACCTAGAATTGGTGGATCTGGTGGATAAAGGGGTCTTGAAAAGCCAAGGGGCCGGCCGAAGCACGTCTTACGCGCTGCGCTAGGATTTTTTGGCTCCCTTATAACGCTGTCGCGACGGGGTACTTTGTGGCGAGCTTTTGGGAAAATTCGATGAAGTCTTGGAATGAGAGCTGTGGCCGAGGGCTTTTTTTGGAGCCGTCGAAAATAAAAAAGAGCTCTTTGGTGGTGACCGCGTCAGCAAGGGCGCGGTGGGCATTGTTATGACGAATTGCGTATTTCTTGCTCAATGCCCCCAATGAACAGTGGCCTTCTCCATTTTGGCGGGCCCAACGGAGCGTGCAGATAATGTCGTTGTCCCGATAATTGAGGTTGAATTGTAGGAGATTCGTGAGTAGAAAGACGAGGTCAAAATCCACGTTGTGGGCGACAATTTTGGCTGAGCCGATGAAGTCCATGAGTTTGAGCAAGGTCGGGGCGATGGGGGGGGCGTTTGCCACCATGGCGTCGGTAATGCCGGTGATTTGGGTGATATGTTCGCTGATTCCCGTGGTGGGTTTTACGAAGGTTTGGAAGACATGTTCGTAACCATCTTCATCGATTTTAATTGCCCCGATTTCGATGATTTGGTCGCGACCGGCCTCTAGCCCTGTGGTTTCAAAGTCGAGGAACACGAGCGATTCTTTGACAGCTCCAAATAAGTCGACTTGCCCGGAACATTTGGGGAAGAAAAAACAGCGGTGTGAGATGTTCATGTCGGCGCGGTGGAGGGTGGGGCCGTTACAAAATGAGCACTTGTGTGTTTGATCCACAACCATTGCGTTGTCGATCAGGTACAAGATTTTTTGGAGGGGAATGTAGCTTTTGCAGCTTTTGCATTTGAAGGTATCGATATTTTGAGGGTGCTGCGGATTTTGGTGGTCGATCCATTCGGCGTCTTGGAGGCTGTGATCGCAAATGGGACAGAGAAAATCAATGGCAAAGTCGCACTGCTCGTTTTGGCAAACCAGATGTTGCTTGTGGAGCGATACGCTGCTTTCTTTGAGGCACGAAGGGCAGTTTTTGTGGACAAACCAATTATCCGGTGAAGGTGTGCTTTCTGATTGCATCTAGTTTGCGTCGAGGAAAATACGACTGCCGACGGCCTGAGTCTGGCCTTGGTATTTACCTTTGTAAGGGGTTTGCGCAGCCTGATCCATTTTGCAAAACACGAGTTGGCAAATCCGTCGTCCGGCGTTGACTTGGAGGGGAACGTCATTGGCATTGTAGAGCTCAAGGGTGATCTTTCCCTCAAATCCAGCGTCGACCCAGCCGGCATTTTGGATGAAAAGGCCCATGCGACCAATCGAGCTGCGGCCTTCGACAAACGCGGTGAGATAAGGGGGGAGTTTGACATATTCGACCGTGGTTGCGAGCAGGAAGGAATGGGGGGGGATGGTCATAAAGTCGCTCTCGATAGTGTCGTATTCGACCTCTTGGTCAAGGGTAAGGAGGGTGTGGGTGTCTTTTGCTTTGAGGAAATGTCGCCCGAGCCGGCAATCGATGGAGGCGGGTTGAATGTTCCCGGGTTCGTAAGGGCTGAGCCCCAATTCTCCAGATTGGATGAGGGTGTGCAAGGTAGCGTCGGATAAAATCATGGCCCCATTTTAACTTAGGATGACCAAATTGAGAATTGCGACTAGAATATGGGGATGGACCACAAGCTAGTGTTTCAAAAATTGGGGATTTTGGGGGGCGGACAATTGGGCCGGATGCTCTTAGCACCTGCTGCGCAATTGGGCGTGTCTTGTGCTGTCTTGGACGCAGATCCTGAGGCGCCTTGTGCTCCGTTTTGTGGGGATTTCCAGGTCGGGTCTTTGCTGGATTATGAAACGGTGTTGGACTTTGGGCGGCGTTGTGACGGGGTCACGATTGAAATTGAAAACGTCAATACTGAGGCGTTGGTGCAGCTCCAATCCGAGGGGATTTCGGTATTCCCGGACCCTCAGACGATTCGGCTGATTCAGGATAAGGGTCTTCAAAAGCAATTCTTGGTGGATCATGGATTTCCAACTGCACCCTTTTATTTGGTGAATTCACGGGACGAGCTGGGTAAGCACGCAGCGTTTTTGCCCTTTGTGGTGAAGCTCAGACGGGCGGGTTACGATGGGCGTGGGGTCCAAATGATGCAAACCCCCCTTGATTTTGAGCATGGATTTGAAGCGCCCAGTGTGGTCGAGCAACGTGCGGACTTGGCTGGTGAAATGAGTGTTTTGGTGGCCCGGTCTTTGGCGGGTGAGGTAGTTGTGTATCGCCCGGTTGTAATGATGATGAACCCCTCGACCTATATGTTAGACGGCTTATCCACGGTTTTGGGGGAATATGAACAGTATGTGGACGAGATTATGCGCTTGGCCCATGATGTTGCTGAGGCGCTTGATTTAGTGGGGATTTTAGCAATCGAGTTTTTTATCAATCGGGAGGGTAGCGTCTGGATCAATGAGCTGTCGCCCCGCCCGCATAACAGTGGGCATTATACGATCGAAGGCTGTATGACAAGCCAATATGCCCAACATTTACGCTCGATCATGGGCTTGCCCTTGGGCGGCGTCGAGTTGGTTTACCCGGCCGTGGGCATGCTCAATTTAGTGGGGCCCAGTGCGGCGCATGCGGATGTGTTTTGGAAGGCGTTGCCCGAGTGGCTCCGTCTCGATGGCGTCTTTGTTCATGATTATGGGAAGCGCTCGACACGGCCAGGGCGTAAGCTCGGGCACATTACGGTGGTCGCGCAGACGGAAGATGAGTTAGTGTCAAAATTAAGCGAGATACAAGGGAGAATTTTACGATGAGTGCCGTGGTGAGTATTGTAATGGGAAGCCAGTCGGATTGGACGGTCATGAAGGCTGCGGCTGACATGTTGGAGGAGTTTGGGATTGAGATTGAGAAAAAGGTGGTCTCCGCCCATCGGACCCCAACTTGGATGGTGGAGTTTGCCCAAACGGCGGCAGATCGTGGGATTTGTGTGATTATCGCAGGGGCCGGTGGCGCTGCCCATTTACCTGGGATGGTTGCGGCGATTACCCCCTTACCGGTGATTGGGGTGCCGGTAAAATCCTCCAATTCCCTGGAGGGGTGGGATTCGATCTTGTCAATTTTGCAAATGCCCGGCGGGGTGCCGGTGGCGACCGTAGCCCTGAACGGCGCGAAAAATGCGGGGATCCTTGCGGCCCAAATGTTGGGGGTAGCGGATCTCGGGATTAGAGCCCGCGTGCAGGCCTATAAAGAAGGCCTTGCACAGCAGGTATTGGACCAAGAGTTACCAGCCTAGGGCTAGTAGGTA